>JBEBIR010000443.1:0-3760 GCA_040080315.1 Gemmatimonas sp. | reverse complement strand
CAGCAACCGCCCGCCCCACTCCGGCGGCACGATGACATGATCTTCGATGACCGCAATCGCCTCGGCGCGCGCCAGGCGAAAGGCCGCATCGCGCATCTGAGGAATCGTGGCATCGCGCGCCATGGGATGCACCCGGATCCAGGGGAAGCGCGCGCGTATCGCCACCTCCACGTCTCCGCCCAGCCGATCCACCACCAGCACCTCTAGGGCAATGCGCTCGCGCACGGCGGCCAGTGCCAGACAGCACGGAATGAGGTCGTGCAGGCCGTTCACCGACGGTACCACCACGGTCAGCACCGGCGACGATTCGGTGAACTCATCCATCGGCATCACGGACAGGGTGGTCGATTGCCGCCGGGCGCATGCCATGGCGGAGAGCGTACAGCGCGTGTTCAACAACCTGCGCGCTGCGAATGGACAACGGGAAAGATGATGGAACGATCGTGGCAACTTTGATGCTGCGCACGTTGGTCATTCCCGCGCCCGCAATGTCAGTCAGATACTGATCGCCAATCATGACTGCTTGCGAGGCACCACAGCCCAGCAGCTGCAACGCGCTGCGGACGAGCGCCGCATTCGGCTTTCGGAGCGCGTAGGCGCCGCCGTTCAACAGCACCGCCAGCGTGTCGGGTGCCATGGAGTCCACCGCACCGAGCAGCGTGCGCACATGCAGCGCGCGACCGAGGGCATACACGCGGAGCGCCGGCACGGAAGGCAGCATCGTGCCAAGCGCGGCAAAGCGGGACTCGGGGGAATTCGACACAATCACGTGGCGCAACGTCGGGTTCGAGAGCAGCACGTGCAACGCGGATTCGCTCGTTCGCGCTACTCGCGCATCGTGGTAGGCGGTGAGCGTACCGTCGACATCCCAGATGATGCCCCGGATACCGTGCAATGCAAGGAATGCCGGTGTGATGGACCCGAGCGCATTGACGTGCCAGGTCGGCTTCATGTGCCGCAGGACGAGCCCCAGATGCGGAGCCGTCTGCCGCAGGGTACCCCACAACGTCTCGGCCCGCGACGCGGCTCTCATAGGGTGAGCTCCGGCAGCGCCCCTCGACGCAGGCGAATGCCGCCCACGGCGACGAGAACGCCAACATACACCAATCCCCCGACGGGCACACTCAGCAGCGCCGAACGATCGGCCAGCGCCCACACGGCGGCGGCCATGAACATCGTCGCGAGCATCACACGCTGAAACCGACGGAGCGGTGTCATCGGCAATCCGAGCTGTCGCGAGTACCGAAGCGCCAGCAGCGTCCTCACGATCTCGGTTGCCAACGTGGCTGCAGCGGCACCCGACATGCCCCAACGGGGAATCAGCACGAGGTTGAGGACCACGTTGACACCAAGCGCCCACGCGACGGTGCGGAGCATGAGGTCCTGTCGTTCGTGAGCCATCAGTACGCCTTGCGCCACATTGCGCAGCAACGCGACCGGAACGATGACCAGCAGAATCTTGAAGGGCTCGACGCTGGGCACGTACGTCGGGCCGAAGATCAACGTCACGAGCGGTGTCGCCACGAGAATGCCGCCAATGGCGATGGGCAGTCCCCCGGCCAGCACCTGCGCCATCGCGCCGTCAAACAAATGACGCGCACTGGTCGCGTCATCGCGTGTGCGCGTAATGCTGGGAATCAGACTCATCGTGTACGCAACGCCGAGATTCTGGAAGAAACTGATCAGCGTGTACGCCGCCGCATAGTATCCCACCGCCGCACTGCCGCGCATGGCGCGCAAGAACAGGAAATCGCTGTTGAAGATGGCCAACCCGAGCAGGCCATGCAGGACCACCGGCCACGATCGACGCAGCAGCGGTGCGATCGCGTCGGCGCGCAACCGCAGCCCAAGCGGTCGAGCGGCGGCCGGCAGCAGCCGCAGGAGAAAAATCGCCCCCAGCGCTTCACCCAATATCTGCGCGAGTGGTACCCGCAGCAGGTCCGCCGGGCCGTGCACCGTGAGCAGCACAATCACGGCGGCCGTGCCATCGGTGAGCACTCTCGACCACGAAGCGTTTCCCGCCTGCTCAAGGCCGAGGTGTACCCAGCGCGTTCCCAAGGCCACCGTCACGAGCGTTACGGAATACGCGGCGAGAACGGGCCCGTCAGGCTCCGGCAAGACGGTCAGACCGAGGATGACGGTGACGGCGATGAGCACACTCGCCACCAGTAGTCGCGCGCCGAGGATCGAGGGCAGCATCTCCCGGATGGCGTGCGGTCGCGCGGCGACTTCGCGCACACCCAGCATTTCCATTCCGCAGTCGGCGACGAACGCGAGATACATCACCACGGTCATCGCGGCCACCAGCACGCCGTAGATCGACGCACCGAGCGTGCGCGCCAGATACACCGTCGCGATGAACGCGAGGACGCGCGCGGCAGTCTCTCCGAGGCCCAGTTTCAGGAACCGAAGACCGACCGACGACACGTTCGACCTCACGATCGGCGCGTCACGATGCCCGTCACTTCTCCAGCCGTCCAGACCGTGAGCAGCAACAGCACGGCCGGCGTCGCCGCGACGAAACGGAATCCGTGACCCTTGGCATATTGCGCGCGCGCATGTCGCATCAACACCGTGAATGGAATCAGCGGACTGGCGATGGCAAGCAGCGCGCGCCGCGCCGCGCTCAGCTGACGACCGCGAATCTCGCCAAACAGTCGCCCCCAGTGAAACCGCTCGTTCAACAGGCGCCCGAGGCCTACCGGCGCCCGCTGGTGCTCCACCACCAGCTCATTGGAGAGAAACAGCGTTTCCCCGCCCTGTTGCAGCGACCAATGCACGACCGGTTCCTGATAGCGGCTCTGCCACAACTCGCGCGTCTGCTCTATCGCGCGACGCTTGTAGGTGACGTTGACATCACTCACCCAATCGCGCGCGCCGCTGGCGAACGGCGAGGAGTAGCGGGTGAAATCACACACATGGATCGCCCAGCGCAGAATACCGGACGGCTCGGGATCGATGGCCCCGCCGATCACGGCATGCGCCAATTCCCGATGCAGTCGCACCGCCGTTCGCGCCCAGTCACGTCGCGGCGCCCCGCGGTCCTCCACAATCGCGATCAAATCGCCGCGCGCGACACTGAGCCCCGCCGCACGCCGACGATCAAACAACTCGTGCTCGCCGCTCGCCGAGGTGACCGGCTGCGCGGTCGTCACCGTGCCCAGTGAGAGAAACTGCACCGTGGGAAACTGCGACTGCAGCGCCAGATGTTCGCGCGCGCTGTCGTCATACGGCACCAGTATTTCCATGGGCGGCGGATCCGTCTGCGTCGTGAGCGCCGCGAGCAGTCGTGTCATCGCCGGTCCACCCTCGACGATCGTGACGATAACGCTGAGCAGCGGATCAACCGACGCCGACGCCGTGCTCACGGCTACCCCCACATCGAGCCGAGCGGGGCGAGATGGACCGCCTCTCGCGACGCCGAGCTCCGACGGACGGCGTCTGCGATCTGCAGCGCGCGCAAGCCGGCGTAGCCGTCGGCCAGCGCCCCACTGGGCCGGCCGGCGATTCGCGCCAGAAAATCGGTCAGTTCGCCGTCGAAGGTGAGTCGGGTGGTCGTCGTCCACGAACGCAGTTTCTCGCGCACCATGACATCCAGGTGACGACGCCGCTGTATGCGGCGCGGCGCACCGGGTTTCTCATGCGTAATGAGCACATTCGACATGGGCGCGTACGACCCACGGACCATGCCCAGCGGACCGTACACCTCGATGGCGGCCTCGTACCCCTGCCATTCCGTCCAGGTGGCGTGATATGTCGC
>JBEBIR010000442.1:0-3772 GCA_040080315.1 Gemmatimonas sp. | reverse complement strand
CGCGAGCGGCTCGACGATCCGAAGAAGAACTGGAAATTCCGCGCCGACGACTTGAAGGATCGAGCGCTGTGGGACGACTACACGGAGGCCTATCGCGAAGCGCTCACGGAATGCAGCACGCGCAAGGCACCCTGGTATGTCGTGCCGTCGGACGACAAGGTTGTTCGCAATTTCCTGATCGCCCGGATGCTCGTGGAAACGCTCGAGAAGATCGACCCGCGTTATCCGGAAATGGACCCGGCCGTGCGCGACGCGGCTCGGGTGTTCGAATAGCGGGGGTGGTCGGGCGGCCCGATGGTGCTTATGTTCCGCTTTCTGTCCGCCGGCGGGTTTGGCCGGTAGCGACGGGACGTAGCGCAGTCCGGTAGCGCACCTGAATGGGGTTCAGGGGGTCGCGGGTTCGAATCCCGCCGTCCCGATGTGTCTTGCCTTAGTCGTGATCGAAAAGCGGCCGCTATCCTGAGATAGCGGCCGCTTTCCTGCGTGTGGTAGAGCGGGTGTACTACCGCGCCAGCTCGCTTCCTAGCGGCTGTGCCGCCGCCGCGCCACCACACCAATCGTCCCCAAGCCAAACACCATTAGCGCCCACGTGGAAGGCTCGGGCACCGTCGTGATCAACGACTGCGCCTGAATCTCCAGCACAAGATCATTGAAGTCCTGATCGCCGTTGGGCGTGTCACCAAAACCCGCCCAGAAGCGACTGAAATCTTTCACGTCAGCAGCGCCAGCTTCGCTGAACAGCGCATAGCGCGGGCTGGCCACGTCGTTGCTGAAGGTCCACGCATTCCCGGCTGCAGCCGATCGCGCACCAAGGTACCACTCCGAATTGAAGGTCACATTGACGACGTTTGACCCGGATCCAGTGAAAGAGCCCGCGCCATACAACTGTTGCACTTGCACCGGCGCGCTCGCCGGCCCTGAGTAAGCCCAGAGCTGCTGGTCACTCACACCGAACCCTGATACGCTCGCCAGAAACTCCAGGCGATAGGTTCCCGCGGCAAACGCAAACTCAACCGGCGTCGAGGTGGTCGCACCACTCAGGAAGGAACCGTTCGGTATGCCGCCAGTGAGACCGAGTCGACCGGCATTCGCATTGGTGAACGCGTCGGAGATCTGCTGGTTGGCGCACGATCCGTATCCCGAACCGGCCGCGTACAGCAGAAAATAGCTCACATTGCAGCTCGAACCGTTGATGGCATCGGCCGACACACCGTCCCAGAACGGCACGCCATCCTTGTCTGGATTCACCATCGAGGTCCATGTGCCACTCGTCACGGCCTGCGCGTCGAGGGCGACGGGCATGACAGCGGCGGATAGCACAGCGGCAACAGCAAGCGCACAAAGGCGTCGGGTCATTGAGTCTCCGGGGTCGCGTGAGTACTCGGGATGAGACTCCACGCGATGAGATGCTGGTGCAAGTATCCCGCCGCGAGCTCAACGGACATAAGCCATTCCGACGGAGGAGTTTTTCTCATCCTTTTGATGGATTATTTTCGAAATTGACGACCCTGCATGAGGCCCGCACGCATCAGGTGTTGTCGCACTCGTACAGTCGAGCGACTGCAGTAGATTGCTGCCAAAGCCACTCAACCCCGACGTCATGAAGGTCGACGCACTGCGGCAAGCGCTGCTCGCGCACCAAGCCGGTCTCCTGTCCGACGCCGAGTCAGGCTATCGCGCCGTGTTGCGGCGAGAGCCTGGTCATGCAGATGCGCTCTACTTGCTGGCGCTCCTGCTCCATCAATCCCGGCGCTCGGCGGAGAGCGTCGCCTTCCTTGCGCGTGCCATCGAGCGCAACCCGATTCGTCCCGAGTTCCACAACACGTTGGGTGACGTGCACCGCGCGCTGGGCCAATTCGACGAAGCGCGGACACACCTCATGCGGGCACTCGAACTGCGTCCCGGATATGCCGACGCACAGGTGAATCTGGCCAGCACGCTCAACGCGTCTGGCCGCAAGGACGAAGCATTGCTGCTGCTCTTCAACGCCGTGGCGGCGCAGCCCGCACATGCGGTATTGCGGCACACCCTGGCGGCCATGCTGCAGGGCGTCACGCTGCACACGGGCAACGTTGTGGTTCGCGAAGTGCTTCGCCTGTTGTGCACCGACGATCAGATCTCGACGCAGTCGCTGGGCGGCGCCGTGCTGGGTCTCACGAAGGGCACGGTCGATTTCTCGCCCTTGCTGCAGTCCGCATTGGCGGATAGCGATCCGTTTGCGGCGCCAACGACGGCCCTGAGCGGTTTCATGGCCGACGCGCTGTTCCTGACCGCCCTGCCTCGGCTCGTCATCACGGACGCCGACATGGAGCGCGTGCTGACGCATATCCGTAAGTGGGCCGCGCATCATGCCATGAGCGAGAGGAATGTGAACGCGCCGCAACTCGCGCTGCCAATCGAATTCCTGTGCGCGTTGGCGGTGCAGTGCGGCAACACAGAGTTCGCGTTTGCCGTCGACTCGACGGAGGCCGAGTGGTTGGCGCGACTGCGAGACTCGCTGGAAGCGACACTGGCGCTCCAATCCGTCGACGTGCGCACCCTCGAGTCGTCGCTGGCGCGGTTTGCCCTGTATGCTCCGCTGCATTCTCTGTCGCACGGCGAGCGCTTGCTGGGTCCGTTGGAAGACGCGTGGAGTGAGGCGTTCAGGCCGCTGGTCCGGCAGGTCGCGGAGTATCAGGAGGAGCACGCGATCGCCGAGCGACTCGTCAGTCTCACACCAATTGCAGACGACGTGTCACAGCACGTGCGCGCGATGTACGAGCAAAACCCATATCCGCGATGGGTGGCGGTGCAACGGCCGCCAGCGACCACTGTTGATGCATTCATTCGTTTGCGCCGACCGGAGTTGACCGCGCCGGTCTCCAACATGGCGGTGCTGATCGCGGGTTGCGGCACGGGACAACAGTCGACGCAGATGGCACTCACCTTTCCCGACTCGGCGATACTGGCATTTGACCTGAGTCGGTCGAGTCTCGCGTACGCCTCGCGAATGTCCACGCAGCTCGGGATCTCGAATGTCCGGCATGTCCAGGCCGACCTGCTCGAGTGGGATTCGAAGGGACAACAGTTTGGCATCGTTGCCTGCTCGGGCGTGCTGCACCACCTGCGCGATCCGATGGTTGGTTGGCAGCGACTGGTGGATGCGCTCGCGCCCGATGGCGTGATGAAGATCGGGCTCTATTCGACGTTGGCGCGTTCTGCCGTCGAAGCGGCCCGCGCGTTCGTGCAAACCGCAGCATTCCCGTCAGACGACGCCGGCATTCGTGCGTGTCGTCAGGCACTCCTCGCACTGCCGTCGGATCATCCAGCGCGCGGCGTCGTGGCCTTTCCCGACTTCTATTCACTCAGCGGCTGTCGCGACCTGGTGATGCACGTGCAGGAACGCACCTACACCATCCCACAATTAGCCGCGTGTCTTGACGACTTGGGTCTCCGATTTCTGGGATTCCAATTGCCGCAACCGGTGCAGGTGCAATTCGCGCACGAAGAGGGTGTCGACGAAATGCTGAACCTGCCGGCATGGGATCGCTTCGAGAGGGCCCATCCCGATACGTTTTCGGGGATGTATCAGTTCTGGTGCTGTCGCCGGTAGCGCAGGGCTCAGTATGCGGCGGCATAGAACCGCTCTCCACGGAAACGCGCCGACACCGCGGAAACCGCACGGAACAAACTCCTGAGGTTGACCCGAAAAAGTAGACACCTCTGATCCTCGGCATTAGCTCTGAGGAGGAGGTGGACGATGGTGAAACGGCGACGGACCAATCGACGGTTC
>JBEBIR010000030.1:0-15843 GCA_040080315.1 Gemmatimonas sp. | reverse complement strand
AACTTTGTTCCAGAGCTGGGTCGGAACGATGTCGGTGAAGTGGTAGGTCTTGAGGCGGAGCCAAAGATCTTTCTTCATCGCGCCCTCACCGCCTCTAACCGCCGTGAACCCGCACCCCACATGAAACCCGTCGCCCGGTCAGCACTCATATCAAACGCCATGCGATTGCCGTTCATGCTCATGAACACATGTGCACCCTGGCTCCGCATGCGCACCGCCGCTGCGCCCGCGACTTGAACCATCAGCTGATCGCCTTCCTGAAGCACGCGCACCGACTGACGTGAGCCGTCGGGAATGGTGAGCCGATACTCGCCCACATACCGCGCTCGTTCTGTCGCGGTGAGTGCGAGGTCCAGAATCGCGGCGGGCGGACTTGGCGCCGGTATGCCCAGCACCGCGCGCATCATGGCGTCGGCCAACGCGCCCGACGGCGCAGGTGTCGAATTCGCCAGCACCACGACCACCAGTGAGTCCTGCGGCACATACGACAAGTATGAACCGAATCCGTTGATGCCGCCGCCATGCGAGATCACTCGCTTTCCGCCCACGGTATCGACCGACAATCCATAACCGTAGGTCATCGGGCGCCCGCTCGCCAGCTTCACCGGCGTCGTCATGTCGCGATACGACGCCGCACTGACAATGCGGCCACTGTTCAGTTGCTGAGTCCACGACACCAGGTCACCGACGGTCGAACAGAGCGAGCCCGCGGCGTAGGGAAGCTGCATGCTCAGGTAGTCGGCGTTGATGAAACCGGTAGGTCGGCGGTCGTATCCCTGGGCGCGACGTGGAATGAGGCGACGGGTGTCGCAGTACAGCGTTTGCGTCAGTCCGGCCTGCTTGAACATCGCACCTTCGAGATACTCCCCGTATTTTTTGCCAGTTGCCTTTTCGAGAACCATGCCCAGCATGAAGTAGCCGGTGTTGTTGTAGTAGAACTGCGAGCCCGGCTCGAACTGCAGCGAATCCGGCGCGACAATCGCGATCAACGAGTCGGTCGCGAGGTCCAGTCGGGAGACACGTCCGAACCTCGCGCCGATATCCGTATAGCTCGGAATGCCGGAGGTGTGATTGAGCAAGTGACGGATGAGAATCTTGCGCTGGCGCGTGGGATAACCCGGGATGTACTTCGACATGTCGTCGTCCAAACCAACGGTGCGCTGCTCGACCAACTGCATCACGGCGGCCGACGTGAATTGCTTGGTGAGCGAACCGATCCGAAACACGGTCGTGGGCGTCACCGCCACCTGATTCTCGATATCGGCATAGCCGTAGCCCTTCAGGAGCAACGTGTCGCGCCCTCTCACCACGGCCACGGCGACGCCGGTCGCCGTGCCGGCCTTCACCGGCGCGTTCGCCATCGAGTCGAGCTTCGCGATCAGCGCCGCGCGTGACGTGGGCTGTGCGCCACCCACCGACGCCACGGCGAACAGTGCGGCGGACAGCAGCGAAAGATTCATGCTCATCGTTCCCGTATCTCCGTAAGGCCGGTGACTGTGCCAGTGAGCGGTGCCATCCCTTCTATGTGCAACACGATCGTCGGAGGTGTGCCCACGGCCAGCGGGTCCGCTCCATCAACAATCAACGTGAATGCTCGTTCATCGCCACCCACGCGCAGACGACCAGACACGCTCGCCCAGTTCGGTCCAGGCAAAAGCATCCCGAACGAAATCGCCTGCATCAACTGTCCAGACGCGTTGGTCAACCGCAGTGTGCCGGTCGCTGCGCGCGCGCCCCTGCCCTGCGCGACATCGACAGCCACGCGCGTGGCCACGGTCGACGCGCCTTCATGCAGCGAACCAGACACCCGTACGCGACGAACCACGTCAAGTTGCAGCCGGCGACTGGGCATGTGCCGGCCGCGTCGCATCGCCACACCACCTCGTTCCCCAGTCACCGCCCCGTCACGCAGTGCAACCACACCATTCACCAACACCACGCGAATCCCTTCTGACTTCGCGTTCGGCTTTTCGTACGTGGCATGATCGATAACCGTCGCCGTGTCGAACACCGCGATATCCGCCGACATGCCGGGCGCAATGATCCCGCGATCCACCATGCCGGTGAGCGCTGCCGGAAGCCCGCTCATCTTCCGCACTGCCTGCTCCCACGTGAGCGTCTTCGTTTCACGCACGTAGTGACCAAGAATGCGAGGGAACGTGCCATAACCGCGCGGATGCGCACGCGTCTCTGTCCACGCGCCGCAATCACACGCGATCGCCGCATCAGGGTACTGAAGGATCTTGCGTAGATCCGCTTCGGCGCCGAATGACAGAATCGCAGAGGGCGATTCCGTCTCCAACACTTTCACCACGGCAGCACCGGGCGACACCATGCCTTGCTGTTTCATGATGTCAGACAACTTGCGACCGGTCGCGTTCAGCACGATCCCGTCGGCGCCATTGAACCGCGCCGTGATAGCCTGATCCGCTTCCACGATGATGCGGGCACGAAGTGCCGGGTCGGCAAGACGTTCGCGGAACTTCACGATGCCGCCGTCCTGCGCCCACCCGGGAATGATCAGCGCGGCAAGCGACGTCTGCCCGGCGAGATACGGATACACGTCGGCGGCGACCCAGCGACCGGCCGCCGTCGCCTTGCGCATCATGTCCAACACCGCATCGGCGGATCCCTGCTCGTGTCCCTGAATCTTCATGTGCGTGAACACCGGAACCAGTCCGGTGCCGTCGCCAATGGCCATCGTCTCTTCCATGCCCTTTCGCGAGCTGTAGCCGGACTCGGGGGCGAGACGGTCGTGATTGGGAAAGAATGTGCGCCACGGCCGCACGGCTTCGAGCACGTGAATGACCTCTGCCACCGTCGCGAAGTAGGCCGGTTTGTAGTCCAGACCCGCTGAGATGCCGAATGCGCCGCGTTCGAGATTGGCGAGGATCATCGCGCGCATACGCGCATTGTCGTCTAAGCTGGGACGCCGGTCCGACGACCCCATCACACTCGCCCACACCGAGTTGAATCCGGCGCTCGCGGCGATGTTGACCGCCAGTCCATTCCTGGCGATGCCGTCCAGCTGCACGCCAATGTCGGCCGGTCCCGCGCCATCAGCATTGAGCAGTTCAGTGGTCACACCCTGCGTGAGCATGTTCTCCGCCGTAGCGAGCACTGACGGAACGGCGTGACTATGGATGTTGATGAAACCCGGAGCGACGAACAGACCACGCACATCAAGTTCGGTGCGCGCGGTTGCCTTTGACAGGTCGCCAACGCGAGCGATGTGGCCGCGCGTGATCGCGACATCCGCGCGAAATCGCGGTGCGCCCGTGCCGTCCACGACCGTCCCGCCGCGCAGGATGAGGTCGTATGGGGCGGCCGCAACCTGAGCGAGGGCGGGTCGAGAAAGCGCCACGCTGATCAGGAAGAGGACGCCCGCCAGTGGCCATCGAGATGTTGTCGTCTTGGGAACGGATGTGCGCATGCTGCGAATGAACCAGCCCGCTGCAATCTCGGCAAGCTCAACGGCGTTACGGTTGAGGAGATCCGTCCATCGCACTATCGTTGTGGCATAACTCCCCCTTCAACCGACCCAACGCAATGCGCATCCTGATTCCGACGATCGCCCTGTCGTCCCTGCTCGTATCGTCGCTCTCGGCCCAGACTGGCGCCCGTCGCGCGGCCCCAAGCACCCGCGGCATCGCCGAGGTGTCGCTCACATTCGCGGACACCGCTGCCCAGCGCATGGCCGGCAAGCCCGCGCTCATTCGCATGGACTACGGTCAACCGCACCTGCGTGGACGCCGCATCAACACGGATAGCCTCGTGCCGTTTGACGCCGTGTGGCGCCTTGGCGCCAATGGCGCGACCCTGTTCTCGACCGATGTCGATCTCACGATTGGCGGCAAGGACGTGCCCAAGGGTCGCTACGTGGCACAGGTGCTGCCCACACGCACGAACTGGACGCTGATTCTGCAAGCCGAGACGTCCGGGGCGCCCACAGTAAACGTCACGACATATGACGCGAAGAAGGATGCGGCGCGTATCAATCTTGTCATGCGCCCCATCACCTCGCCCGTTGAGAGTTTCTCGGTCTGGCTCATCCCGTCCACCGCTCCTGGAGTGCAGCGCGGCGAGTTGCGCATGGCCTGGGATACCGTGATGCTGACCACCGACTGGGTCGTGCGGTAGCGTACCTCCATCCCGTCCGCCGATGACTCGACTGTACCTGCGCGCTCGCCACGTCCTCGCGCTGCTGCTCTGCACCGCAACCGGTGTTCGCGCGCAGGCCTCTCCCGATCAGGTTCGACGCGCCGACTCGCTGTTTGCCGAGTTCACTGTGGGAGATTCACCGGGTCTCGCGGTATCGGTGGTGCGCGACGGGAAGGTCCTTTTCGCCAAGGGATATGGACTCGCGAACATCGAGCATCGCATCCCGAACACCGCGTCGACCGTCTTCGATGTAGCGTCGGTGTCCAAGCAGTTCGCAGGACTCGCCGTCGCCATGCTCGTGCAGCAGGGCAAGGTCGCGCTCACTGATGACATTCGGAAATACATTCCCGAACTGCAGGTGATGCCGACGCCGATCACCGTCGATCATCTCCTGCATCATACCAGCGGCATGCGCGACTGGCCCGGTACGCTCACCCTCGCCGGTTGGCGCTACGATGACGTGATCTCGTTCGACCAGATCCTGACGATGGCGTTTCACCAGCGGACGCTCAACTTCGTGCCCGGCGCCGAGTACACGTATTCGAATACCGGCTACAATTTGCTGGCCGAAATGGTCAAGCGTGTCACAGGCACATCGTTCCGGTCATGGACCAACGACAACCTCTTCCGGCCGCTGAGCATGACCAGTTCGGTGTTTCGCGACGACCACACCCTCGTCGTGCCGCGGCGCGCCATGGGATACAGTCGTGGTGCCGACGGACGCTGGCATGCGGTGACCAACAATCTCACCGCGTTGGGCTCCAGTTCACTCATGAGCAGCGTCGACGACATGGCCCGTTGGTTGATGAACTTTGACGACGCGCGAGTGGGTGGAAGCGCGGCGATGGCGCTGTCCCGCACGCGCGGCGTATTGAACGACGGGTCGACGATTCCCTACGCCTTTGGCATCAGCCACGGCACGTATCGCGGATCACCAACCCTGTCGCACAGCGGCTCGTGGGCCGCGTTCGTCAGCTTCCTGGTGCAGTTCCCGCAGGAGAAAGCTGGCGTGGTCGTTCTCGCCAACACGCCATCGGTCAACACGGCGCGCGCGGCCAACGCACTGGCCGACATCTTCCTCGGCGACGCGCTGGCTGCCGTGTCCGCGACGACTCCCAGTGCACCGAGCGCCGCTGTCGCCGTCGATGCGGCACAACTCGATCGGTACACCGGGGTCTACAAGCTAGGCCCCGCCTGGTACGTCCGCATTCGTCGCGAGGCGAGCGCGCTCATTGCCCATGTTCCCGGCGAGCCGCAGGCGACAATGACTGCGCGCACACCACAGGAGTTCTGGGTGCAGAGCTATGGAGCGTCGATGACGTTTGCCGATGCACCGACATCGCCGGCGACGCATCTCACGTATCGCGGACGTCGGGCCGTGCGGGTCGACGAAGGCGGCATGACGGCCCCACGCAGTCTCGCCGAATACGGCGGGATCTACGAGAGCGATGAACTGGGTATCGCGTATCCCGTCGAGGTCCGGGGGAATGCGCTGGTGGTGCGTTCTCGTCAGCATGGCGATGTCGCGCTCACCCATCGTTGGCGCGACGACTTCAGCGGGACCGTCGGTGGGTTCCGCGCGATCGAATTTCAGCGTGATCGGTCGGGACGCATCATCGGTTTCGTCGTGAATATCGACGAGCGGAGCCGCAATATCCGGTTCGTACGGCGCTAGCGAGGGACCGCGCAATCTCCCGGATGCTCGTATTCTTGGCCGCGTGCGTCCTCGGATGCGCGCACCGGCCACCCGCATCTCCCGACACGTCGCTGCGCGTGATGACCTTCAACATCGCGGCCGGACACGGAGATCTCGTGGCGATTGCGAACGTCATTCGCGCGTCGTCGTCTGATGTCGTAGCCCTTCAGGAAGTCGACGTACGTTGGGCAGCCCGCAGCAACTTCGTTGATCAGGCCAGCACGCTGGCAGAGCAACTGGGCATGCAGGTGCGATTCGCCCCCATCTACCAGATCCGTTCGTCCGATGCCCCGACGCTATCGCGCGAGTACGGGGTTGCCCTGTTGAGCAAATTTCCGATTGTGGCGTTCACCAACCACAAGCTCACGCGCCTCTCTACACAACAGGTCGATGCCGTCCCGGCGCTGGCACCCGGTCTGTTGGACGCGACAGTGAACGCGCGCGGTATGCACATTCGCGTGTTCAACACGCACCTGGACTATCGGGCCGATCCGGCGGTGCGGAAGCAGCAAGTCACTGAGATGCTCACGATCATTGGCGCGCCAATCGCGCCCACGCTGCTCTTCGGCGACCTGAACGCTGCGCCTCTAGCGCCCGAACTCGCGCCACTGTTTTCGCGCCTGCGTGACAGCTGGCCCGCGTCCGGTGACGCCGGACTGACCTATCCGGCGACGGAACCCGTGAAACGCATCGACTACGTACTCGTGTCATCTCATTTCCGCGTGACCGCGGCATCAGTTCCAGTCACATCGGTATCGGATCATCGCCCACTCATTGTCGACCTGGTGGTATCCGGAGTTTCCCGCCCATGACGACGTCTCATGTGCTTCGACTGCTCGCGGTGGCGACCATAGTGTCCGGCGCCGAACTCAGCGCGCACGTCGCGCGCGACAACGCCCCCATCGCACCTCAGTCACAGTCATTCCGTCACAATGGAATTTCACGCAGTTACGTGGTGCGCGCGCCGCGTGGTCTCACCCGCAGCAGCGCGGCGGTGCCGGTGGTGTTCGTTCTGCACGGCGGCGGTGGCAACGCGGAGAACGCCGAAAAGATGACAGGCTTCACGGCACTCGTCGAGCGCGAGCGTCTCATCGTGGTGTACCCCGAGGGAACTTCGCGACGAGCCAGAGTGCGACTGCTCACATGGAACGCCGGCCACTGCTGTGGCTTCGCGATGGAAAACCGCGTGGACGACGTCGGATTCATTGGTGCACTGCTCGATACGTTGGGTGCGACGTACCCTGTGGACGCGTCGCGCATTTACGTGACCGGAATGTCCAACGGCGCAATGATGAGCCATCGATTGGGCCGCGAACTCTCGCCGAGGATTGCCGCCATTGCTCCGGTGGTCGGCGCCCTCTTCGGCGATGAGCGCCCGCCGGAACAACCGGTGTCAGCGATCATGATCAATGGCCTGCTGGACAAGTCGGTCCCCGCCGAAGGCGGCCTCACCGGCGGACGCGCGGCGAGTCAGTGGGACGGCGTGCCGACGTCACCGAACATGCAGCAGGGTGCGTATTGGGCGAAGGCGAACGACTGCGCAACCGCGCCGACCAAGAAGGAGCAAGGCGCGGTGATCCTCTCGCGCTACGAGTGTCCATCAGGGCGTCGCGTTGAGCTCCATCAAGTGAAGGACAATGGACACGCGTGGCCCAGCGGCGAGCGCGGAAGTCGGCTGGGCGACAAGCCGAGCACGTCGTTGGATGCGACGGAAGTGATCTGGGCGTTCTTCAAGTCGGTGCGCAAGCCGTGATGACACGGAGCAACGCTATCGCAACACCCGCTCGACGCCATTCACGCCGTCAAAGCCGGCGTCGAAGGTGAGGATACGCGCGATCTCGTAGCGCTGCATTATTGCCACGTGTACGGCGTCTCTCGCTGAGAGCGGTGACAGGCCCAGGAGCAGCACCTTCGCTCGTTGGATGTCCGCGACATCCACCGGGAACACCTGATCGACCACGCTCAGTAGCGCGTCGAAGGCAGGTTGGATGGCGTCGCGCCGATTGATCGCCACATACCGATGCAAGATCTCCTGGAGCACCTCGGCATCTGCTACGAGACGCTCGCCGCGATTGATCTGCTGTTCGAGCAACCGACGCGCCGTGTCCTTGTTGGGATGCGGTGCACCAACCAAATACATCGGGATGTTCGAGTCGACAAAGATCACTGGCTGACTTTGTCGTGATCGTCCGCGAGATAGCCGCCTTCGATCTCGGTGAGCATCTGCGTGATGTCCGCAGTGGGATACTCGCCGCGAAACGCTTCGCGGACCGCAGCCAGCTTGCGGCGTGGATCGACGACGGGCTCCTCGCGGCGCGCCTTCCGCAGTGCCTGGCGCACCCACTCGGCTACGGTCATTCGATGTCGCTTGGCAACGCGCTTGATTTCGGCGATTTCGTCGTCTTCGAGCAGGACCTGGAGGCGAGTACTCATGCCATGAGTATAGCTGACTCATGGCATGAGTCAAGTAGTTCGCGAGCTGAGCGTCGCGTAGAGGGTCAGTGTGACAATCCTACTTGCTCAGGAAGACTGAGAACTTCGTCTCGTCCGACTTTGACTGTGCCAACAGGCGCACCGTCATGACTTGGCGACCGTCGGTGAAGTCGAGCAGCTTGTACACGCCGGCTTGGTGGGTCTTGTTGTTGAAATCCACCACCTGCACGTTGCCGTTGGCGAAGGTCACCTCGGCAAAATTCAAATCGGCTTTGCCCAACACCTCGAGAAAGAGGGCGTTGCCCGTGGCGTCGACGCCGTAGTTGGTGTCCACCCAGCCGTCGTCGCTCTCAATCGTCTCACTGTCCTGCCACACGAGGTGTTCGCGCGCAGGAAGCGAGACCACTGCGGCCGTGAACACCACGGCGGGCAGGAATACGAGCGGCGCTCTGACGACCACCACTCGCCGCGGCGCCCTGACGACCACCGCCGCCGGAAGCGCTCGGCGAATTGGGTGGCCCGGGCGAACCACCAGCGCCACGCGAGGATGGCGCACGCGCACCACGCGCCGGCGTTGAGCCGAGGCCTCGTCAGGAGCGAAGACGGCGAGCGACAGCAGGAGCGCCAAGGCCTTCGGAATGAAGTGTTTCATCTTCGATCTCCAACGCGTTACCTACGTCGAGAGTGAGCGGCGCCAGTCGTTCCTGGCCGCAGAACCAATAGTGCATCGGGGACAGCCCCTGCGTCAGGTCACGAGCGGACCGCTCGCCCGACGAGGCCCTACGGCACAATACGACTCGGTACCACCTTGATCCCATCACCGAACGTGCCAGCCAACAGCAACAGCATCTTCGTCGCTGGTAGCGCACTGGGCCAATGGGCCCACTCCGTCAGCGTGTGCTGATTGCCGCCATACGATCGACCGATGGCGATGCTGGGAATTTTCCGCACCACCCCCATGTTGGCGTCGGTGCTCCCCGTGGCGATCGCTTCGGACGCACCGGGCATGCCCATGGAGATGCCAAGCTGGCGTTGAATGTCCACCGCCGTTTGCACCAAGGGGTGGTTGCGCGCGCCTTCCAGCATGGCGGTCGTACCGCCAGCGCCGTTCCGCGTATCCGTCTCTACACGCAGTCCAACCTTCTCCTGCGCGGCTGCCGCCCGCACCAGGCGACCGATAACCGTGTCCAGCGAGTCCAGCAACACCGGATTCGGCGAGCGAAGATCGACCGTGAAGAACAGTTCCTGTGGAATTCCGTTGAAGATGACGCCGCCATGCACCTGGCCAACGTTGATTACGGCGCCCTCGGGCAGTGGGGCGTACTGCAATTTATAGATGGCATCGATGGCACTACTAAGTGCCTTCACCGGCGTGGGCTTGCCACGTGAGGTCACGGTGTGCGATCCGGGACTCGTGAACACGTATCGCGTCCAGTAGATGCCCAGCGCGCCATAGGCCACAGGTCCCAGGCCACCATCCAGCCCAATCAGCAGATCGGGTTTGGGATTGTGATTGAGCCAGTAGTCCATCCCCTTTAGACCCACTTCCTCCTGCACCGTCGCGACGAACACCAGGTCGCCCTTGGTCGTGACCTTTGCTGCGTTCAGCGCGCGAATGGCCGCCAGCATGTTCGCCACCGATGCGCTGTTGTCAAAGATTCCAGGTGCGTGCAGCGTATCACCAACACGCCGCACCTTCAGGTTCGTTTCCAGCGCATGCACGATGTCCAGATGCGCGGCGAACACGATCGTCGGGCCCCCACCAGTCCCTTTGCGCCGACCAGTCACGTTTCCCATGGAATCCACGGACACGAGCAAACGCTCCGCCTCCATGGCCCTGCGCACATAGTCCGCCCGCTGCTTCTCACTCCCCGACTTGCCCGGCATCTCGGCGATGGTGATCCACTCGTCCACCTGCTTCGCGAAGCCGCGTTCGATCACACCAAGCGCCGATTTGATGTCGGGCCGATCGAGCAGCGCGGCGTTCCATGCCGTGGGGAACGCCGACTGCGCGTCGCTGCGTGCGGCGGGGGTCAACAGCGCACTCGCCAACGCGAGCGCTGCAGCGAAACCGATACGACATGTCATCTGGGGCCTGTCAGCGTTAGGGTGATAGCTGAGCAAAAACTATCGAAAGCCCTGGTGACGCGCGACTATTCGCTATCCCTCGAGCGTTCACGCCGCCACCGCTTACATCACGTCACGTTCATGCGCCTCCTGTGCACCGCAGCCGCCGTCCTGCTGCTCGCGCCGACTGTTGTCACTTCACAGTCGGCAACGCCACCGCGCTCGCTACTGCCGATTGAGTTCGTGAATTCCGCCGAGTTTGGCTGGCTTGGCAAGCGCGTGCTGGCCAGTCGTGTGCTGGACGATATGACACAGCCCGCGATCTGGAGACTCAGCGGCGCCGGACAACTGTCATTCCCCACCACGCCAGGCTTCGTCGACATGCGCGCGCTGCGCGTGGACATGCAGTTGAATGTGAGCGCCCCGGCCACTGGCCGCCCGCGACTCCCGGCCGTCAACCTGCAGCGTGCGTTTGCCAACGAGGACTGGTCGGCGTATAACCGCCTCTCCTTGTGGATTCGTCCTGACTTCAAGGGCGTTCCGGTGTTGCCGCTACAGATTGTGCTGCACAATGATGGCGTGGTGAAGGTGCCTGACCGCTACAACCGCGAAGGCACGCACGTCATCACGCTGGCGGCCGGTGGGTGGCAGCAGATCATCTGGGAAATCGAGCCGCTCGCGCGTGACCGCGTCTCGCGACTCGAGATCGGCTACTTCGTCAATAAGATGCTCGCCGACGCTGGCGATCGGGTGGCGTTTGAGATCGGGCGGCTGGAGTTGCAGCGCGTTGAGCCTGATCAGCACACAGGATGGGCCGTTGCGTCGGGCAAAGTGGCGTTCAGTCACAGCGGTTATCAAACGGGATTCTCCAAGACTGCGATTGCCAGCGGACTCACCGCGAACACCTTCGAGCTCCTGCGCGTGAACGACATCGCGTTCGGCGCCAGCGTGCTGCAGAGACCAATCCAGACGGTGCGTGCGGCCCAGGGCACGTTTCAGCAGTTGGATTTCTCCGACGTCGAGACGCCGGGCACCTACGTGCTGCGCGCTGGTGATCATATCACGAAGCCATTTCGCATTGGCGACGATGTGTGGAAGTCTTCTCTCTGGAAGACGCTGAATTTCTACTACGGCAATCGATGCGGATTTGACGTGCCGGGCGTGCACGGCATCGATCATCAGGACTGGTTCGCGACGCTCGGTGACAAACGCATCACCATGAGTGGTGGATGGCACGACGCTGGCGACCTGTCGCAAGGCGTGATCAATACCGGCGAAGGGACGTATGCGATGTTCTCGCTGGCCGACAGGCTCGCCACCAACGGCGACGACCCGGCATTGGTGGCACGACTGATCGAAGAAGCGAAGTGGGGATTGGAGTGGGTACTTCGGGTCCGGTTCGATGGCGGATTTCGTATCGGCTTCGGCAGTCACAACTACTGGTCGAACAACATCGTCGGCGACGCCGATGACCGAACGGTTGAAGCCAAGAACAACCCGAACGCGAACTACATTGCCGCAGCGGCCGCGGCCATTGCCTATCGCGTGCTCAAGAACCGGGAGCCGGCGCTGGCGGCGCGCAGTCTGCGGATCGCGCGTGAAGATTGGGCATACGCGATTGTCGGGATCGAGGGACCGTCCACCTGGCACACGCCGGCGTTTGCGGCATCGCGCATGGAGCTGGCCGCCATTGGTATCACGGCGTCACTCGAGCTGTTTCGGGCCACCGGCGAGGCGCGCTATCGCGACAAGGCCGTGGAGTTGGCGCGGATTGTGACGGCGTCGCAGCAAGTTGCACGCGTGGGCACGGTGTTTCCGTTGTCGGGGTTCTTCTATACCGGGCCCGATCGCGACACAATTTTTCATCAGTTTCACCGCGCCGCCGATCAGGCGCCAATTGTCGCCCTGTCGCAACTGGCAGACGCGCTGCCCGATCACGCCGAGTGGATGCAGTGGTACGCCACGATCGCGCGGTACGCCGAGTATCAGAAGCAGAGCGCCACCACGACTGCACCGTATGGTATGCTGCCGTCGTATGTCTATCGCGTAGCCGACAGCGTGCAGGTGCCCGATTCCGGCGGCCGCTACATGGAGAAGCAAGATCAGTACGCAGCCCAGGTGCGTGCGGGAACGCCCATGGGCGGAGACTGGTTTCTCCGGACGTTTCCCGTGTGGTTTTCGCGGCGTGGTAACTACGGCGTGCTGCTGTCGCAGGCGAAAGCGCTCTCCACGGCCTCACGGCTGCGCGGTGACAGCGCCGGTCTCGACCTCGCGCAGCGCCAGGCACAGTGGGTGGTTGGTCGAAATCCGTTTGTGCAGAGTACGATGTACGGCGAAGGCTACGATTGGGCGCAACAGTACAGCGTGTCGTCGGGCGACTTGGTAGGCTCCCTGCCAGTGGGCATGCAGAGTCGCGGCGTCACCGATTTGCCGTATTGGCCGTCGCAAAACATGTACGTCTACAAGGAAGTGTGGGTGCACTCCAGCAACCGATGGTTGTGGCTGATGGAAGACCTGCTACCGTTTCACTCCGGTAGCACCGCGACACGCGACACCGAGTTCGCGCTCTCGAGTACGACAGCGGCGAATGGCACGGTCACGATTCGAATGATCGTCAGCGGCGCGGGTTCGCACACCTTTGCCATGCGCGCGGACAACTTGCGCGTCCAGTCGCCGTCACGCACGGTGGTGCTGCGGCCCGGCCTGAGTGCCACCGTCGAGTGGACGGGACGGCCTGAGATCGCCAACGCTCCCTGGGTCGTGGTGGTCGTTCCGGATGGCCGGGTGTCCCAGCGACGCGAGCTGTTCGCGCGCTGAGACGGCCCGGACGCATCCGAACGTGTCCTAGCGCACGGCCCCGTGATCCACCTTGGTGAGTCCGAAGATGTACGTCCACTTGAACGTGGCGCGCTGGCCTGACTTCGACGAGAAATCCACCTGAATTGGCTTGTCGCATCCGCCGGCCTTCTTGATCGACGCCGTCCAACCTGCCCGCACTTCTGTCCGCATGATCGTGGACGTGATGCACGGCATGCTGCTGCCGGCCACCGGGCTCACGATCGCTGGCACTGAAACGCGAATGAACACTGACCCCTGATACTCCTCGCCGAGCAGCGCCGCGCCCAGTTCGTATTCAGCAACATTGTTGTTGCCCTGCTGGTACTCGGCGAGGATGTGCCACGAGCCGTCGCCGACCGCGATGAGTGCTGACGGCGTGGCCGGGATCGCGGAGTCCATCTGCGGAGCCGACGGAGCGTCGCTGCACGCGCTGAGCAGTCCGGCTGCGGAAATCAGAGCGACGAGTGCGGAATAGCGGAGGCGGTTCATGGGAATCCTAGAGCGGGAGGGCACGTTGTCCTTGTTGTACGGTCAGACAGGACGACCCGCCGGATTATTCCCGCCTCTCTCCCACCACCTCAGCGGCAGGGCACTACAGTGGCCAATACCGGTAGATGATCGGAGGGGAATCGACCGTCCCAGGAATCCGGCAGAATGCCATGCGAGCGGACGCTGACCTCTGGCGAGACCAGCACGTAGTCGATGCGTCGCCCCGCCTCGATGGCCTTGAACGCGTTCCACGTGGACATCGGTCCGTAGTGGCCGGTGAGACTGCTCAGTAGCGCGTCGTGGAGCGGTGACGCCGCGTTGGCAATCGTGTCGCGCGTGAGCACGCGATAGGCCGCGCTCGCGGGATCGCTGTTGAGATCACCCGTCATGACGATGGGGCGTCCGTTCGACAGCGTAAGCAGTCGACGACGAATCAGACGCGCACTTTCCTGTCGCGCGACTTCGCCGATGTGATCGAAATGCGTGTTGAGCAGCAGGAACTCGCAACGACTGCGACGATCAGTGAATCGAGCCCAGGTGGCGATACGTTCGATGGCCGCGTCCCACCCCTTACTGCCTGCAGTTTCGGGTGACGGTGAGAGCCAGAACGTTCCGCTGTCCTGCAACGTGAGCCGATCGGTCCGATACAGAATCGCACTGTACTCGCCGGCGGCGCGACCGTCAGCGCGCCCCACGCCAACACGCGCAAAGCCGGGCAGTCGCGCGTCGAGATCGCGCAGCATCGGCGCCAATGCTTCCTGCACACCAATGATGTCGGCACTGTGGAAACGAATCAGCGACGACACCCAGTCGCGACGGTTGGGCCATGCATTCACGCCGTCGGCGGGATTGTCGTAGCGCAGGTTGAACGACATCACGCGCACAGATGCCTCGGGCACCTGGGTTTGGATGACCGTCACGCCGTAGCGCGTCGCCAGAGATGCCGCGCGCTCCGATGGCACCAGTGTGAGGGCGGTCGCCAATGCGTCGGTGATCGCCGCCGACGCACCGACGACGGTCATGGTGCGGCCGTTCGTCAGTCCGAAACCCGTTTGCGGGATGAACACATGGCTCTCACGCGCACCGTCCGCTCGGGCAATCGACTGCTCGCCTGGTCCCGACGTGCTCACGGCGCCGTGTGTCAGCACCAGCACGGTGTCGCCCTGCTCGCGTGGTATCGAGATCCGCCAGCCGCTCGTGCCGACGGGCGCACCGTACACCGTGAGGTCGCCACCGGCCTCTATCAGCGCGGCTTTGATTCCCAGCCGCCGTAGCTCGTCCAACGCCTGATGAATGATCCATCCCTTGGCGACTGCGCCAAGATCGACCTGCATCGAGTCGCGCAGGAACCGCACGCGGCAATTCACCGTGTCGAGCTCGACGAATCGATGTCCCACGCGCTTCGTTGCGGCAACGCGCTCGGCAGCGGGAATGGGTTGCCCCGTGCGTTGCGATTCGCGCCACAGGGTGGTGAGCGGGCCGACCGTGGGGTCGAAAGCCCCGTCAGTGGCGCGCGCGACGTCCAGCGCGAGGGCCAGCACCTGCCCAAGGGCAGGACTCACCGGAATCCACGTGCCCACCGAGTGTGCCTGCAGCCGACGAACTTCGCTCGACGCGCGCCAGTCGGAGAGCACGTCGTCCAGCGCCGCGATACGCGTGTACGCCGCGCGAGCTGCCCGCTCGGCGGTTGGCCCGGTAGCAGAAACGGCGATGCGGACTTCCATCCCCAGGTGGACTTCTCGAAACTCCGCGGGCGCCCCCTGTGCAGAAAGGGCGACAGCCGCCAAGTTCACGGCGAACATCGTCGCCCGGTGCCACATTCGCACGCGCTCTGCAATTCGCATGGTGATCCGCATCCTGAAGAATGTACGTCGTCTCACGCGACTCGCGACGCGCCTGGTGATAGCGCTGCCGTGGCTTGAAGTCGGCGCGCAGACGAACACGCCTCCGTCCGCACGCGTCATGGATTCCCTTCCGGGACTGCGACTGCAATGGGAACTGGCGCCCGTTCCTGGCGGCCACGTCACAGTGCCGGGAGCCGATGGACCCGTGCGCGTGTCCGTCGAGCCGTTCCTGATTGGCGTCACGGAAGTGCCCTGGGAACTGTATGACGTGTTCTACCTGCGACTCGACGTGCCGCGCGAGCAGCGCGCGGGCGT
>JBEBIR010000029.1:0-15846 GCA_040080315.1 Gemmatimonas sp. | reverse complement strand
GATGGTCTCTTCGTCGGCCACCACGAGCACCACCATATCGCGACCTTCTTCGGACTTGCCGATCGTCCAGAACTTCGCGCGCGTCGGTGCCGCGTCGGCTACGGCCTTTAGGTAGCGATGGATATCTGCCGCGTGCGTCAGGTAGCCCGGCGTACCGACGATGCGATTGATCCCGGGGAACTTGAGCGTGGTCGGAACCTTGTCGGAAAACGGCAGGTGGTCGACCAGATCCGTGGTAATCCGCGGATCAGTGAGGTGCTGCTTGATCAGCCTCGTGTATTCCTCATCCTGCCGCTGTGCGGCCTGCGCGGACACTGACGGGGCCGTTCCCAGGACGGCGGACACCAGCGCCGCGAACGCGACCCATCGCACCGATCGACTCATATACGACATCCTGCCTCCTTCATGGTGGACCACCGTGACGCGAACGCCGGCGACATGAACTTACGGCGCTCCGTCAGCTTCGATACGCGGGAGCGTGGCATTTCGTGGAGGGGTTCTTGTAGTGCGAAGGGAGCGGTATGTAGCACGAATGCAACAGAACGGAGACCGTTGCATACTTGCCTACATGAGTACGGTAGCTCGTATGCTCCCGTCCGCCATAGGGAAACGGACTCATCAGTTGAAGTGCCATCCGTATGGTCCAGTCTGGCATGAAGCTTGATAGTTGAGGGGACGACAACTCAGGTGCGAGTCCTTCTTTCCAGGCTTCGGAGTACCTCATGCGAACACGACACATCGCTGCACTTGCCGCCATTTTGGTGGGTTCCGCGACGGCGCAGGCCCAGCCGCTGCGGGTCGAGTACACGGTCTCCGGTTCGTCCGGTAACTGGCTGCTCAACTTCACGCTCTTCAACGACTTCGGCGGTCCGTCCGATATGGGCGTCTACTGGTTTGGCATCAACGCGCCAAGCACGTCAGTGACGGGGTCGGCTCCGGCTTGGTGGTCGAATGGCGCATCCACCGTGAACGCCGGATCGGGCACGACCTACCAGAACAGCTGGCGGACTGACATGTCGACGTTCCTGCTGCCGGGACAGTCGATGACCGGATTCGTTGCCCAGAGCTTCGCGCTCGCGGCGCCGACCTCGGTAGGGTGGTTTGCCTATGCCTTCTCGGATTCCTACGCGCAGTCCAACGGCGGATACGATGTTGGCGACAACTTCAACGGTCTCACGTACAATCCCGGCTTCGAATCGCGATCGAGCGGCAGTATTGCGCAGGTGAATCCCGGATCGCTCACGCCGCCGCCGCCGCCGCCGCCGCCGCTCACGGAGCTGAACGTGCCGGTGACTACCACACCGGAACCATCGACGTATGTGCTGATGGCGTCCGGACTGGCTGCGCTGGGCTATCTCAAGCGTCGTCGCAAGGTGGCCTAGCGCGTTGAGCTGACGGCGGGCTACCTCCGTCGGCGCCAACTGAGGAGGATGGAGGAAGGAGTTGAACGACACTCTCGGGTGGCAGGAAGGAGGAACAGATCCAGGCAGGAGGAATGAGAGTAGTACGGCGACTCTGCTTCCTCTTTCCTGGCGCTGTTCCTCCCCCCTGATACCCGGACATGCGTACCTCCAACCTTGTGCGTGCCTACTTCGCAAACAGCCAGACAGCGCTCACAAGACCAATCAAGGTCACCGCGTTGCGCACCCAGGCCTGTGGAACGCGCTGCGCGAGCCCCGACATCGCATATCCGCCGGCCGCCGATCCGACGGCCATCACCAACGCGATGGGCCAGTTCACCAATCCCACCGCCGCGAACGCAATCGCGGCGACGCCATTGAAGCAGATGCCATTGATGTTCTTGAGGCCATTCATCTGGTGAATGTTGGTGAGCCCCATCAGGCCGAACACCGCCAGCATCAGGATGCCGGCGCCGGCGCCGAAGTATCCGCCGTAGATGCCGACCGCGAACTGCGACGCGAGCATTCCGACTGAAGGATTGAGGGCACGCGCGACTTCGGCACCCGCAGTTACTGCGGTCCGCTGTCGCAACCAGCGCATGATCGGTCCCTGCACGGCGAACAAGACGGTAGCGCTGAGCACCAGCCACGGCACAATCGCGCGGAATCGTTCATCGGGCGTCACGAGCAACAGTGCGGCACCCACGAGTCCACCGGCGAGACTTGGCACCGCGAGTCGTGCCGCCCAACGCTCGATACCAACCAACTCGCGCCGATAACCCATCAGACTGGCAAACGAACCGGGCCACAGCGCGACCGTGCTGGTGGCGTTGGCCGGAATCGCCGGAACGCCCAGTGCGAGCAGTGCGGGAAACGTGAGCAGGGTTCCTCCGCCGGCGATGGAATTGACGGCGCCGCTGACCGCGCTGATGAGCGCGATCACGGTGAGTTGCAGGGCGGAGGGCGCGGCGATGATCATGGTGTCGAACAATGGCCGACCCGCACGCACGGCGGTAGCGCGGCGGTAGCGCGGCGGTAGCGCGGCGGTAGCATGGCCCGCGACGGCGGCGCATATTGGCCGCCATGCCCGCCACCTCCCGCAGACTCGCGACCATCGCTGAATCGGTCATCCGCAATACCACGCGAACCGCCAACCAGTATGGCGCGATCAACCTTGCGCAGGGATTCCCGGATTTCGATCCGCCGGAAAAACTGCTTGACGCGCTTGAGCGCGCGGCGCGTGGTCCGTTTCACCAGTACGCGGTGACGTGGGGCTCACAGCGCTTTCGCGATGCGCTGGCGCGCAAGATCACACGCTGCAGTGGCGTCGCCATCGACCCGGACGAACATCTGGTGGTCACCTGTGGCGGCACCGAAGCCATGATGGTGGCGATGATGACGACCTGCAATCCGGGCGACAAGGTCATCATCTTCTCGCCGTTCTACGAGAACTACTACGCCGACACGATCTTGTCGGGAGCCGAAGCCATCTGGGTGCCATTGCGTCCACCCGACTTCGGATTCGATCCGGCCGAACTCGAACGCGCCTTCGCGCAAGGCGCGAAAGCGATTGTGCTGTGCAATCCGGGCAATCCCACCGGCAAGGTGTTCACGCGCGTCGAACTGGAATTGATTCTCTCGCTGGCCGAGCGCTATGACGCGTTCATCATTACCGATGAGCCGTACGAGCACATGGTGCACGCGCCGCACGAGCACTGCTACATGCATGCGCTGCCCGGTGCCTTCGAGCGCACGATCGTCACGAACTCGCTGTCCAAGACGTACTCGATCACGGGATGGCGTATCGGCTACGTGCAGGCGGCGCCCGAGGTGATTCGCGGTGCCCGCAAGGTGCACGATTATCTCACCATCGGCGCGGCGGCGCCGCTGCAGGAAGCGGCCGTGACGGCGCTGGAATTCCCCGACCAGTACTACGCCGACCTGCGCGCATTCTATACCCGACAGCGCGAGCTGTTTCTCGACTATCTCCGACGATCCGGTCTGCAATTCACCGAGCCGCAGGGCGCGTACTACGTGATGGTGGACGTGTCGCCGCTGGGATTCAAGACCGATGGCGAGGCGTCGGATTTCTTCATCAAGACCATCGGCGTCGCCGGAGTGGCCGGTTCAAGCTTCTTTCGCGAGCCGGTGCACGACTATCTGCGCCTGCACTTCGCGAAGAAAGCGGACACGCTGCATGCGGCCGGTGAGCGACTGCTGAAGGTGCGCGACTATCTGCGCTAGGCGAACGCGACACGAAGCTAGCGAATTCGCGCGCTCGCCAGCGCCAGACAAATCCACCCGGCAATGAAGCACACGCCACCAATCGGCGTGACCGCGCCGAGTGCGCGAATGCCCGTAAAGGTCATCGCATAGAGTGATCCGGTGAAGAACACCGTGCCGGCCACGAACAGCCAGCCGGCGGTGGTCAGCAGGCCGGATGGCCAACGACTGATCAGCAGTCCGACCGCCAGCAGGGCCAGCGCGTGGTACATCTGATAGCGCGCGCCGGTTTCGAAAACTTCCAGCAGTCGCGGTTCGACTTTGTCGCGCAACGCATGAGCGCCGAATGCACCAGCCGCCACCGCGATGGCGGCTGACACAGCACCAAGTGTGAGGAAGAGTTTTTGCATGATGGAATATAGGACTGAGCACTGAGTACTTAGTACTGAGTACTGAGTTCTCCTTTGTAGATACACCCTGACGTACACGTCTCCCGCACCACAATCTGGGTCAGCCCCAGCACCGTCGGTGACAATTGCTCCCAGATCCATTTCGCCAGCACCTCGCTGGTCGGATTCTCCAGGCCGGGAATGTCGTTCAGGTAGTGATGATCCAGGCGATCGTGCAGTGGCTGGAATGCGCGCTTGAGGTCAGCGAAATCCATCACCCAACCTTCCTCGGGCATCAACGGACCGGCCACATGCACGGTCACGCGAAAGCTGTGGCCGTGCAATCGAGCGCACTTGTGATCGGCCGGCAGATTGGGCAGTCGGTGCGCCGCCTCGAAGGTGAACTCGCGAAAGATTTCCATGATGGAATGTCGCCTATGGACGCGGATCTTTGGGACCGATCTGGTATTCCTTCGGCGGCGTCGCACCCATCAGGTGCGTAACGAAGTAGTCCCACCGACGGCGCATCATGTAGTTGCTCGCGGCACCATAGCCGTGCGCCGCATTCGGAATCATCAGCAAATCGAAATCCTTGCCGGCCTTGATCAGCGCATCAGCCACCAGCAGCGTGTTGTCGGGCGGTACGTTGTCGTCCATGGTGCCGTGCGCCAACAGCAGCTTCCCCTTGAGGTTCTTGGCCAGCGTCTGGTTGGCTTCGGCGTCGTAGTTGTCCTTCCCATCGGCACCCTTGGTGAGCAGCGCATGATAGCGCTCACCCCAATCGTCCTCGTAGTTGCGATTGTCGTGGTTGCCAGATTCGGCGATACCCACTTTGAAGAAGTCGGGATAGCGGAACATCGCACCGGCCGTGGCGAAGCCGCCGCCTGAATGCCCCCAGATGCCCGCTTTGTCGATATCGATGAAGCGATAGCGTTGCGCGAGTTCCTTCATGCCCGCCACCTGATCGGGCAGTGTGTTGTCGCCCATGCGTCCATAGTAGGCATCGTGAAACGACTTCGATCGCAGTGGCGTACCCATGCCGTCAATGGCCACCACGACAAATCCCAGATTGGCGAGCGCCTGGTGATCGCCACGTGCGGCGCTGAACGATCGACTCCCGACACTGCCCACTTGGGGCCCCGGGTAGATGTAGTTGATGATCGGGTACTTCCGCGTCGAATCCAGCGTGGAAGGCGTGAACATCAGGCCGTACAGATCGGTCTGACCGTCACGCGCCTTCACCGTGATGCGCGTGGGTGGCTTCCATCCCGTTGCCATGAGTTTGGTGATGTCGGCGGTTTCGAGTGTGGCGATGAGCTTGCCCGTCATCGCCTGGCGCAGCACCATGGTCGGTGGCACATCGGGACGTGACCAGCTGTCCAGCACGTACTTGCCATCGGGCGAGAGCGTGAACTGGTGTTCGCCGTCTTCCGGCGTCAGCAGCGTGAGCTTCTTCCCATCGAGATCGATGCGATAGAGATGCTTGAAGTACGGATCGCGCGTCGGCTCCTTCCCGACGCCCGCGAACCACAGCATCCGGGTCTTTTCGTCAAGCCGCCCGATAGACACCACATTTCCCGCGCCGGTGGTGATCTGCCGCTTGAGTGCACCGGTGGTGAGGTCATACAAATAGAGCTGTCCCCAGTCATCCCGCTCGGAGAACCAGATCACCTCATTGCTGGCCGGCAAGACGCGCCAGTTAGGCACGTTGTCACCCGACTCGAACTGTGTTTTCACCTGCTCGCGCAGCACGTCACGCACGTCGCCAGTCGCGGCGTCGGCGACCCGTAGGGTCACCACCTTGTGATCCCGCGACGACGACACGAACGCCACCCGCGAACCGTCGTCGTACCACTGCACGTCGGCAAACTCACCGTCGACGCACGAAATGTGGTCACACACCGATGAGCGATGTTGATCCGGTGGCATCTTGAAGCGCACTATGCGCGGCGTCGCGCTCGTCAGGTCGATGACGACACGCTGAATCATCGACACCACACTGTCTCCCGGCAGCGGATACTTCCACGCACTCAGTTCGGGATGCCCGACCTTGGTGCGCAGCATGTACATCTCGCCCACGCCGCGCTGGTCCTGCTGAAACGTCGCGATCTTCTTCGAGTCCGGCGACCAGGCCACGATGGCGCGGTCGGAGTGAATCCATCCGGCGTTGTCCGTGGCGTAGCCGTAATCCTTCACACCATCGGTGGTGAGTTGCGTTTCCGTGTTCGTGGCGATGTCGCGAACCCAGAGATTCCAGTCTCGGATGAACGCGCCCTTTCTCCCGTCGGGTGATCGCGCTTCCGGCGGCGTGCCAACGCGA
This sequence comes from Gemmatimonas sp., assembly GCA_040080315.1. Classification (GTDB taxonomy): domain Bacteria; phylum Gemmatimonadota; class Gemmatimonadetes; order Gemmatimonadales; family Gemmatimonadaceae; genus Gemmatimonas. Next base: position 9,514 of record JBEBIR010000029.1, on the reverse strand, counting down.
CGCGGAATCGTGATGGGTGGCGGAGCATTCACGAACGAGGCGCAGGCGACCGGGCTGGTCGCGCAGTTGATCTTGGCGCCCTTGGCCGGGTCAACCAAAATCATGGGCGACGAGCCGTCGACCCGACGCACGCGATACCAGAAGCGCCCATCGGGCAACCAGTTCGGTTGCACACCCATGGCCGACACCAAGGGCAACGTGGCGAACGACAGCGCTCGCTCAGCACGCGCATAGTCATCGGCGGTCAGCACTTTCGTCTGCGCGCCCATCGCGTCGGCAAACAGAAGGAACGCCAACGTCGAGCAGCCGGCGGGGAGGGCCCGTGACACGGCGGAAAACCTGAGGGAGGTCAGCATTCCTTGAAGCTGATGCGATGGTGCGGCACTGGCCAAGGGGGATCCCTGAATCCTTTTCTACTGGATCGGGCACAGTATGTCAGCAGGTGCGGTACACTCCTTCACACGATCAACCGGAGCTTGTCATGTCCTCCTTCTTTGGAAAGAACGTCGGAACGCTCGACCGCGTGGCCCGACTTGCCCTTGGCGTGGCCCTGCTGTCCCTGGTCTTCACTGGCCCACAGACGGCCTGGGGCTATCTGGGAGTGATTCCCCTGCTGACTGGCGTGTTCGGCACGTGTCCGCTCTACAGCCTCCTCGGCTTCAGCACATGCCCGGTGAAGCGCGCGTAGTGAGTGACGCGCGCGCGGTCCCGGACGATGACGCGGGTTTGCTCCGTCGCTCAGCGTCCGGTGACACTGCCGCGTTCGATATCATCGTGGACGCCCATTCGACGTCAGTCAGTCGATTTCTGACATCGTTGGGCGTGAACGATCTGGAGGATGCGCTACAAGAGACGTTCATTGCGGCGTGGCAAAGTGCGGCATCCTTTCGGGGAACCGGGTCGGTCCGCAGCTGGCTACTATCGATAGCGCGAAACGTGCATCGACACAGCCTGCGGCGACGCGTGGACGAACCGATGGAGTTCGTGAGCCTGGATGCGCTCGCCGAGCGCGCTGGTTGGGGGTGCGATCCGGCAGAAACTCGGCGGGCCGATATCGCGATCGCGAGGGATGAGCTCGAGCACGCGTTGGCGAAGCTGCCCGTTGATGAGCGGGAGATTCTGGTGCTGCGCGAGCTCGAGGAACTCTCCGGTGAAGAGACCGCGCAACTGCTGCATCTGACGGTCCCGGCGATGAAGAGTCGTCTCCACCGAGCGCGTCTCCATCTGGCAGCGGTGCTGCGTCAGGCCGACCTGCCACACACGTCAACTGGGAGCACACATGGCCGCCGCTGATGCAGGTCTCGATTCCATTGTCGCCGGTGTGCGCTGTCGCGATGTGCTCGCCGACCTGTCCGAATTTCTTGACGGCAATTTGTCGGACGACCGCGTGACGACCATTCGCGCTCACCTGACGGACTGCGATCGGTGTGCGCGCTTTGGCGGGGATGTGGCGGCGACACTGGCGTCGCTGCGCAGCAATCTCCGCGTGCCGCCGGCGCTCGCGCAGGAGCAGTCCGCGCGGCTGCGGGCGTCGTTGCGTCGCGAGCAGGCCGGGTAAGGGTACCGATGAACAACAGAGGCGAGACATAAGACGGGAGACTCAAGACCAAGACCGGCAGCGTCTGAGTCTCCAGTCTCCAGTCCTCCGTCTCTCCTCTGTTGTTCCTTGTCGCCATGGCAGCGCCTCAGCACGCACGCTAGCCCTTGGCTATTGCCGACGCTGTGCGTAGCCCCACCGCCGCGAATGTCAGTGTGCCGTTGCAGCACGACGCCGTCGGCTGCGTGGGTGCGCCGGCCACCCACAAATTGTCGTGGTCATGCGCGCGACCCCACGCGTCCACGACACTGGTGGCCGGATCCGCGCCCATGCGACAGCCACCGGCGGGATGCTCCTGCCCAAGATCATTCGAGCTGTTTTCCATGCGAAGCACGTCGCCTCCACCGGCCTTGGCCATGCTCACGAACAGCGCGCGCAACTGGCCCTCCTGCCATTCCCTGAGCGCCGCGCTCGCTGGCGCATCGCGAAAGCTGAGGTTCGGCATGGGATCGCCGAAGCGGTTCTTCCTGGTGTCGTCGAGTGTCAGGGCGCTGTCGCGATCCGGCAGGACGTCGTAGTAGGCACGCACGCGTGCGGTGGCGCCCTTCGTGCGTCGTTGCCAGTCTGTCAGCAGAGCGTCGCCAAGCAGCATCGACCCGTTGTCATCACGCAGGCGTGGCTCGCGACCAACGCTCGACTCCCAGATGCGCAAATCGTGTCGCAGGTACTGCGAGGATTTCGACTGGCGCATGAACTGCTTGCTCACCAGCGAGTGTTGCACGTTGATGCCAGGATACAACTCCATCGGCACTCGCAGGTACGCGTTTACATTGCGATGTCCGGCCAGGTACTTCCCAACCAGTCCACTACGGTTAGCCAGTCCGTTGGGGTGCGCCGCATCACGCGACAACAGCAGCAAGTGCGGCGACCAGACGAATCCCGCGGCGAGGACGACCGTCTTGGCCTGAATGGAAACCGGCTCGCCACCGGCGCTGGTGCGATTTCCGGTTGCGCGCACGATGCGCCCGGTTTTCGGGTCGGCAACGAGTTGCCGCACCAGCGTCTCCGTGATCAGCGTGACCTTCCGCTCGCGCACGAGGGCGTCCCAGGTCCAGTCGGGCGTATACTTGGCGCCCGTGGGGCACACGGGATAGCATGTATCGCAGCGCTGACATTGCGCGCGGCCGTCGTGAACAACCGAGTTCTTGGCGGACGGCGTGCTCCACGCTGCGATGCTGGATTGCGCCGCCCACTGCTGCAGTTGCGCGAGATTGTAGTTGATCGGCAGAGGAGGCATTGGATAGGGCTTGCCTCGCGGGTCGAGCGCGACGGGCCCTTGTTCGCCGGCAACGCCCATGCGCTCTTCAGCCTCCTGATAAAACGGATCGAGATCGTCATAGGTAAACGGCCAGTCGTCGCCAAGCCCATACAAGGAGCGGATGCGAAAGTCCTCGGGAGAGTAGCGCGGCGACACGCCACCCCAGTGCATGGCGAGACCGCCAACGGTCATGCTGGGCGAAAAGCCCCACGTGGTGCCGTAGGCATTCTGATCGTCCAGATGATCCTGCTTCCACGGACTCTCTCCGTACGCCAGGTAGCGTTCTCGCGCCCTCGCCCGCTCGCTCACTGGAGTTGATGCTCGACCCGCCTCCACCACGGTGATCGCACGCGTGGTGTGCTCGGCCAGATGCGCGGCCATCATCGCCGCGGTGATGCCGCTCCCAACAATGAGGATGTCGGTTTCAATAACCTGAGGAGACTGCTTCATGTGCGCTCCGTGGTCGGAGCAAGGGGCAGTGGCTTGCGGGTCGCTTCGTGCAGTGGGCGACAGCGCGCCGGCGACACGGTGGCACCGAGTGCCAGGTCCCACGCGGCGGGCGACGAGGCCCAGTGCGCCAGCAGCGCGATGGCGATGTGACTGGCCGCCAGCGGAGAGGGCAGGCGATCACCACGTGCGCCGCGGGTTGCGCGCGCGACGATGGACTGGCGATCGGCAATCGTGAGTTGGGTGAAGGCGCTGTGATGCACACGCTGCGACAATACGTCAAGCCCATCGAGTTGTGCGCGCCAGGCCGGTACCGGATCGGATGGCAGATATCGCACATCGGCGTATCCATACCCGTGCATCTCCTCGGCCACCGGATCGTAGCCATCACACCAGGCCACAAACGCGGCGACCGCTTCTCGCTGTCCCTGCGCGCCCAACGATGCGGGTAGCACCGTTTCACCCAATGCCGCGAGTTGCGGACCGTTGAAGTCCGCCGAACGCGTCGCCGATATTTGGACACCGCCGGTGGAGGGCCGAGTTTCCGTACCCGGCGTGCACGCGGCTGCGGCCACGAGCACACCGGCCGACTTGAGAAACTCGCGCCGATTGGCCGCGCTGACTCTGGAGTTCTTCATGGTGCCTTCCGCGCCGTGCGTGCAGGTGCCACGTCGTTGCGATACACCTGACCGTTGCGCATGACAAAACGCACGCGTTGTGTCGCCTCGATCTCCACGGAGGGATCGCCGTCGGTGGCGATGAGGTCGGCCGCATACCCCACGGCAATGCGACCGATCTCGCGTTCGAGGCCCAGCGACTCGGCCGCCAGCGACGTGGCACTCACCAGCGCGTCCATTGCCGGTTGTCCACCGCGTCTCACGCGGCACACCAGTTCCTCGGCGTTGCGTCCGTGTGCGCCGGCCACGGCATCCGTGCCGAACACCAACTTGAGCCGCTTGGTGCGACTGGCCGATCCGATGCCCGCCTCGGCCAACGGCACCGCTTGCTCCATCGACGCAAACCCCGCGGCATTGTAGTTGCCGATCCCCTCGAACCAGGACTTGTTGTCCAGATAGTTGCGGAATACCAGCCCGCACTGCGGATCGAAGAACGTCCCGCGTTCGACGAGCAAGGCTCGTGTAGCATCGTCGGCAAACACACCATGCTCCACCTGCGTGCACCCGGCGCGCGCCACGCGTTGCACCGCCTCTGCGGAATGCGCGTGCACCACCGATCGCAATCCCTGCGTTCGGGATTCGCCGCACGCGGCCTCGAGTTGGATCGCGGTCATCGTCGCCTCGCCACCATCGCGGATCGATTTTGACGCGAAGATCTTGATGACGTCGGCGCCGCGTTCCTTGAACCGACGCACGACGGCACGCAGGGAGTCTGGCGATCCGCCGCCGCTGCGTTCACTCAGTGACCCCAGTGACGTGATGACGCGGGGTCCGGGTATCACGCCGCGATTGATGGCGTCGCGCAACTCCGCGTTGTCGGCTTCCCCGATACTCTGCACCGTCGTGAAACCCGCGCGAAGGGTCGCCCACGCATTGCCGGCGTGATTCAGGGCCCCGAGGGTGGGGCTGTCGCCATCGCGTTCCTGATGCAGACGATTGCGAGCGGTGAGGTACCAGCCCAGGTGCACGTGGGTGTCGATGAGGCCTGGCAACAGGGTGCGCCCACGCAAGTCGATGCCATGGGCGGGAAGCGCGCCAGAGGCGGCACGGATCGCCGTGATGCGACCGTCCACAATGACGACATCCCGATTCGTGAGCACGGCGCCGGTGCCATCCAACACGCGAGTGGCACGCAATACGATGGAACGCGCAGCGGGAGCGGGTTGCGCATCCACCGGGGCCGCTGTCGCGGTGAGCAGCGCACCGGCGGTGAACAGCAGGCGGGACGTCTGGACGAAGTGCGAGCGCATGCGTGGAAGGGTTGAGGGCATGCTGAAGAGACAGGTCGCGCCGACATCCGGCAAGTGCGCTATTTTCCGGGTATCACCCACAACTCTTGCGAGGACGTATGCAGCGGACAGCTCAAGCGGTATGGAATGGCAGTGGATTAGAAGGCAGTGGCACGCTCACTACGCTCAGCGGCGCACTCAAGGACCAGCCGTATTCCTTCAAGCTGCGCTTTCAGGACGAGCACGGCACGGACGGAACGAATCCCGAGGAACTGATCGCGGCCGCGCACGCCGGCTGCTTCTCCATGGCGCTGTCATTTGGGCTGACGAACGCAGGCCACGCGCCGACGCAGCTTCGGACCAAGGCTGTGCTCACCCTGGAGAAGCAGGCGATCGGCTTCACGATCATGGGCATCGTGCTCAAGGTCGAAGGGCAGGTCCCCGGGATCGACGCGGCGAAGTTCTCCGAGCTGGCCGCAGCGGCGAAGGCCAACTGTCCGGTCTCGCGGGCCCTTGGCGTACCCATCACGCTTGAGGCGACGCTCCTCGCGTAGTCGGTCTTGGTGTTCCGGCGGTGTGCGTGTATACTTATATCAGCATACACACACATCACCGGAGTCCTCTATGTCCAACGCTCGACTGTCGACAGAACTGCTGACACTCGTTGCCGATCGGTTCAAGGCACTGGGCGACTGTGGTCGTCTGCAACTGCTGCAAGCGTTGCGCGCCGGACCGCGGACGGTGACCGAACTCGTGGATGACACGGGCATGGGACAGGCAAATGTATCCCGTCATCTGGCGCTGCTTCACACCAGCGGCTTCGTGTCGCGCGAACGCGACGGTTTGTTCGTGCGCTACGAACTGGCCGACAAGGACGTGCTCAAGTTGTGCGATCTTGTGTGCGGGCGACTGGAAGCCGAAGTGAACGCGCGTCGGAAGCTCGTCGTCAACCGCTGACCGCGCGCGCGACGGCGCGCGGTCAGCGTCCGCGCTGCACCAATTGTTCCAGCGCGGCGATGGAGACTGCGCCAACCTGCCGCGCCGTTTCCTTCCCGTCGCGGTGCACGGTCAGCGTGGGAATGCTGCGAATGGCGAACCGGCTTGCAATGACGGGATTGCGATCGGTATCCACCTTGGCCACGAGTACTTGTCCCGCCTGCCGCCGTGCAAAGTCGGCGAACACGGGCGCCATGGCACGGCAAGGGCCACACCAGTCGGCGTGGAAGTCCACAAGCACGGGCACGCTGGCGTTGGCGACAACCTTGTCAAACGTCGCGTCGGTGAGCACCAGTGGCACGTCGAGCGCCAGCGCCGCATGACACTCTGCGCACGAGGCCTTCACGGTCACGCGATTCAGGTCCACGCGATTGAGTTTGCCACAGGCGGCGCACGGCACAATCGCCGTCCGTGCAGTCATCGTTTCAGTCATGGTGGTGTGAGCTGGAGTTGTTGAGTACGTGTCCCGTGAGTGGTGCGTAGCCGACCGTACCGCTGATGAACAACAGAGGGGAGACGGAAGACGGGAGACGCGAGACCAAGACCCGCGTCTGAGTCTGCCGTCTCCAGTCCTCCGTCTCACGTCTGTCGTTCCCCCATCACGAACGTGTCGCGGCAGGATGGGCACGAGCGCGTGTCAGACGCGTGGAGTGCATCCGAACAGCCCTACACGGCCGAGCATCCGTTCCAGCGGGCAGAACGCGGTGAAACTCGACTGCAGGAGATTCAGGCCGACGAACGCTGTGAACAGATACCAATACGGGCTCACGGCCCAGCCGAGCACGAGCGAGAGCAGGATGAATACGCCAGCGAAGCGGCGAATGATCATGTCGTTACACATGGTGCAGGGGGGCGAGTTGTGAAGGTGGGACTGGCGCGGAGTGTCGGCGCAATTCCCAGTACAGGAGCGGGACAACGACCATCGTCAGCAGTGTCGCCACGATGGCGCCGCTGATGAGGGCAACCGCGAGTCCCTGGAAGATCGGATCAAGGACCATCACCAGGCCGCCAACGACGACCGCGGCGGCGGTGAGCGCGATGGGGCGGAATCGGACTGCGCCGGCTTCCAGCACTGCGTCAGCCAATGCGCGTCCGCGGGACTCCTCCAACTGAATGAAATCCACCAGCAGAATCGAGTTTCGTACAATGATGCCGGCCAGGGCGATCATGCCAATCATACTGGTGGCCGTGAAGAAGGCTCCGCTGAGGGCATGTCCGGGCAGGATGCCCACCAGTGTCAGCGGAATCGGCGCCATGATGACCAACGGAATGCTGAAGCTTTGGAACCACCCCACCACCAGCACGTAGATCAGCACCAGCACAATCGCGAACGCGAGGCCGAGATCGCGAAACACCTCGATCGTCACCTGCCACTCGCCATCCCACTTGATGGCGGTTTCGCTGAGCGTGGCCGGTGGTACCGCGTTGTAGCGCGCAATCGCTACGCCATTCACGCGGATGGCGTCGAGCTGCCGATTCATGTCAAGAATGGCGTAGACCGGGCTCTCGATCTCCCGCGCGACATCACCCGTCACATAGATGGACGGCCGCAGATCCTTGCGAATGCGCGTGCCTTCCCGTACGCCGTTCACCACGGTCACGAAGCGCGCCAGCGGCTGCGGTCCCTGCAACGTTGCGATGGGCATGGCCAGCAACGCTTCCACACTGGACCGCTTCTCCAGCGGCAGTTGCGGCACGATGGCTATCGCTTCCTTCGCCGTGCTTGACCCGGCAATACCAGATGTGGCACCCGACAGCGCGAGGTACAATGTCTGTGTGATCTGCTCCACACTCGCTCCCGACTCGGCGGCGCGCACGCGATCAACCCGAAACGTGCGCTTGACCTGCGGCGCCTCCACGGTCCAATCGACATCCACCACACCGGGCGTATGCTCGAACACCGACTTCACGGCCAGTGCCGCGGCCAGACGGGACGAGTCATTCGCCGCGTACACCTCGGCGACCAGCGTGGACAGCACCGGCGGACCAGGCGGGATCTCCGCCACCTTCGCGGAGGCGCCGTAGCGTCGCGCGATCGAGTCGATGGACGGACGAGCCGCCACGGCAATGGCATGACTCTGTCGGTCACGTTCGCCCTTCGGCAGCAGATTCACCTGAACGTCAGCGACATTCGCACCGCTGCGCATGAAGTAGTGGCGGACCAGACCGTTGAAGTTGAATGGGGCCGCCGTGCCCGCATAGACCTGCGTGCTGACCACTTCGGGTACGGTGCTCAGGTAGGCGGCGATCTCCGACGCTGCGAGATTTGACGTTTCGAGTGTCGTTCCCTCCGGCAAGTCGAGTACGACCTGAAACTCGCTCTTGTTGTCGAACGGCAGCATCTTGACCTGGACGACCTTGAACAACATCAGGCTGATGCTGGCGACCAACAGGACCACCACGCTGCCATAGAACGCCATGCGACGTCCACGTTGCTGCATGAGCGGTTCCATGATGCGCCGGTACACACGGTCGATCCGGCTGCCTTCTTCCGGCGGGTGTGTGACGTTGGTGTGCGTGTTGCTGACATGCCCGCGCAAGAGTCTGTACGCGAGATAGGGCGTGACGATGAACGCCACGGCCAGCGAGGCGAGCATGGCCACCGACGCGCCGATCGGAATGGGGCGCATGTAGGGCCCCATCATGCCGCTCACGAACGCCATCGGCAGAATCGCCGCGATCACGGCAATGGTCGCCAGGATCGTGGGATTGCCTACTTCGTCGACGGCTTCGACCGCGGCCACTTCCGGCGAGCGATCACCCATCTGCATATGCCGGTAGATGTTCTCGACGACCACGATGGCATCGTCCACCAGAATGCCGATGGAGAAGATCAGGGCAAAGAGTGTGATGCGGTTGAGCGTGTAGCCGAGCGCATAGTACGCGAACAGGGTGAGCGCGAGCGTGACCGGCACGGCGACCAACACCACCAGCGCTTCGCGCCAGCCAAGGAAGATCCAGATGAGCACCGTCACGCTGAGCGTGGCGATGATCAGATGCAGGATGAGTTCCTGCGCCTTTTCGCCAGCAGTCTCGCCGTAGTCGCGGGTGACGGTGAGGCTCACGCTCGACGGCAGCAGGCGTCCTTTCGCCTGATCGACTCGCGCCAGCGCCGCGTGCGTCACGTCGGTGGCGTTGGCTCCCTTTCGCTTGGCGACGGCGATGGTGACTGCCGCCTCGGACGCGCCGCTCCCTTCGCGATGCGATACGTAGGACTTGGTTTCGCCGAAATCCTCGCGCACATCGGCGACGCTGCGAAGATACACGGGCACTCCGCGTGACGAGACGACGACGCTGCCGACCTCACTCG
>JBEBIR010000441.1:0-3776 GCA_040080315.1 Gemmatimonas sp. | reverse complement strand
ATGCGAAATACGAAGCCCTTCGGCGGCCGCGACCTGCAGGTATGGCGCGATGTCGCGCAAGGGGTCGACGACGATCGCTTCACCGGTCATCTGGCAGCCAATCAGGTAGCTGGCCTGAGCCAGCGGCCGGTCATAAAACTGACGAAAGAACATGGTCGAAATATGCCGATGCCGTAGCGCCTGTTCAATCGTCTGATGTACAGCATGCCACCGACTCTCGCCCAGACCGCCAGCGACCCGAAATCGAGCGATACCCGCTCCGTGCGCGACAAGCGCATCGTGTTCGCGCTTGTCGGGATCTTTGTGATTGGCGCTTTTGCCCTCATGTCGATGAGCGTCGCCGATGCATCCAGAAAGACGCGGGCCAAGGCGGCCATGGGTCAAACGTTTGCCGTCGTGCACCGTCGCCAGTCGGAATTCCGGAGTCTGACGGGACGATTTGCGACCTGGCCCGAGCTGAAACAGCGCGGTGCCACACTGCGATCGAACCAGTCGGTGAACGGCTCAAACGCCGACGCGTCGCATTGGTTCATTTCCATCCGCGATACTGAGGCGGGGGTCATCTGCGACCGCATCGGCGAATTGATGGACGAGGATTCATACGAGCGGACCCCCGTGTGCCGGGACGCGCCATAGGCATTGGGCAGTCGGCAAACGAAATTGCGGCGCCGCCTCGACAATCAGCGTGCACGGCGACAGAGTCCACGCGTGTCGACACTCTTCGTTTCTTTCCGGCGCTTCGCGCTGCTGACCGTGGTCCCGGCCGCAACGTCTGTGGCGCAATCCGCAGCGCCTGCGGATTCCGCGGCGCGCACGGTGCTCCGCCCCGTCAGTGTGACGGTCTCGCGAGACGCCGCGCGGTCTCCCTTCGAACTCCCGTTCGCGACAACGAGAGTCGCACCAGACGCGCAGCGGCCGGGTCAGCGCCGAGTGTCACTTGGCGACCTGTTGCTCGGCGTGCCGGGAGTGGTCGTCCAGGAGCGCGCCAATCCTGCACAGGACCCCCGACTGACGGTGCGCGGCTTTGGCGCGCGCTCGGCGTTCGGCGTTCGCGGCGTGCGGGTCCTGCGAGACGGCATCCCGCTGTCATTGCCGGACGGACAAACGCCCGTGGATTGGCTTGAGCTCGAGAGTGTTGGGAATCTCGAAGTCGTGCGGGGTACGGCCGCCGCGCTGTACGGCAACGCTGCCGGCGGGGTCGTGGACTTTCGCTCGAAGGCGCCGGTGGAGTCGCCGCTGGCCGCCGACCTGCGATGGTGGAACGGCGGTGGACTGACACGCACGACGGCGACGATATCCAGCGCCCAGCCGACTCGTGAGGAGAGGGACGCGCGTGGCCTGCGAAACGCGGGCGGGCTGCTGACCGTAACCCGCACGAACGGTGAAGGACCGCGACAGTGGTCGCGACTTGATGCGTCGAACGCATTCGCGCGGGTTTTCGCCACGGTGGGTCATTCGACGATCGAAGTGCAGGGCACCCGCTACGATGCTCCGCGCGCCGAAAACAGCGGGGCGCTGACCGCCGCGGAACTGGCTCGCGATCCGTCGCTACCCGATTCGCTGAACATCACCAAGAACTCGCGCAAGGCGGTGACGCAGCAACAGCTGGCTGTGATTCTCACGCACGGCAATGCGCAGCGGTCGATGAACGCCTCGGTATTTGCGGGAACGCGCACGCTCGACAATCCGCTACCGTTTGCCATCGTCGCCGTCGATCGGGCGGTTGCCGGTGCCTCGCTGCGCGCGTCGGTGCGGTTGTCGCGCACGCCCTGGCCGCTGCGCCTCACGGCCGGCGTGGATGCGCAGCGACAGGACGACTCCCGGCTCAACTACGAGAACTGCGCCGACGTGACCACGGGAAGCCCCACCACGCGCTGCCCGGCCATCGGGATCGAGCGCGGTGCGATTCGTCTCGACCAGCGCGAACAGGTGCGCGGCATTGGTGGCTATGCGCGCGCAGAAGTCGAGGCGCCCGGTCGCCTGCTCGTCAGTGCGGCGGCGCGTCGCGATGCGGTTTCGTTTCGAGTGGCCGACCGATTCATCACCGCGACGAATCTCGACGACTCGGGTGAACACACGTTGTCGGCGACGACGCCCATGCTGGGCATCGTGTGGCGCGCGCGACCGACGGTGTCGCTGTTCGCCAACTGGACGTCGGCGTTTGAAACGCCAACGATTACCGAACTGACCAACCAGGACAATGGCGCCGCGGGACTGAACACGCTGCTGGCTCCCCAACGGACGCGGTCCGTCGAAACCGGCGTGCAGGCGCTCGTGGGCAGTCGATTGCGGTTCGACGTTGCGGCGTTTCGCGCGAGTGTGCAGGACGAGCTGGTACCGTTCGACGGTCCCAATCAGGCCGGGCGGCGCGCATTTCGGAACGCGGGTCAGACGTCGCGGACCGGAATCGAATCCAGCATCATCGCCGCTCTGCCGGTGATCGACGTTGGGGCGTCGTACACGCGGTCACACTTCCGGTTCGATACCTACTCGGTCGGCAGCGCGAACTACGCGGGCAAGGCGATCCCCGGACTGCCGGGACAGATGGGGCAACTCTGGATGACCGCGCGAACGCGAGGCTGGTTCGGCACCGTCGAGAGCACGATGGCGTCGCAGATGACGGCCGATGATGCCGCCGTCGTCAAGGCCGCCGGTTATGCGGTGTGGTCGTTGCGAGGTGGCTACGCGGGTCCGACGTGGTTGGATCGTGTGGGACTCGAACCCACGATCGGTGTCGACAACGTGTTCGACCGGATATTCACGACCAGTGTGGTGATCAACGCCACCCGCAGCCGGTACTTCGAGCCGGGGCTCAGACGACGGGCGTTTTTCTCGATGCGTGTCACGGGACGCTAGTTCGGCGTTGAGGGTTGAGGGTTGAGGGGTGAGTAACAGCAGGTAGTGAGCGTTGGAGCGGTGAGCCGGTGAGGGCAGAGTCTACCCGCACCGGCTCACCGCTCCCGCGCTCACGACCTGCTGTTACTCACCCCTCCCTCGCCCGCTGCTCAGCGCACGATCAGCACGTACGGCATCCGCGCATACACGCCGCGAGGATCATCGTACGAGAGCAGCGCGCTCATCTGACGCAGCACCTCGCGTCCCATGCGCTGCGCCGGCCCGGATCCCGTCAGCAGCGCATCGGCGACGGCGGCGACCGGCTGTGGCTTTCGCTCGAACATCTCCGTGAGGAGTTCTGTGGTGCTCTTGCTGCGCGGATATTCCTTGATGTCGTAGTCGCCGACCACCTTGGCGAGTCCAGCCGCGCTCTTGATGGCCGCATCAATACCGCCAATCGAATCCACCAATCCGATGCGCATGGCGTCGGTGCCGGACCACACGCGTCCTTCCGCGATCTGGCGCACCGAGTCGGCTGAGAGTTTTCGCGCCGCCGCCACGCGGTCGATGAACGCCGCGTATACGGCGTCGGTGCCGCGCTGCAGAATTGCCAGCTCATCGTCGGTGCGCGGGCGAGTGAGCGTGAAGATGTCGGCGTATCGACCGGTTTTCTCCGTATCGAACGTGATGCCGTTCTTGCTTGCGATACCCTTGAGGTTGGGGACCAGCGCGAACACGCCGATCGAGCCGGTAATCGTGTTGGGCTGCGCGAACACGCGCGAGGCCGCAGTGGAAATCCAGTAGCCGCCGCTGGCCGCCACGGTGCCCATCGAGACGACGACGGGTTTCGTTCCGCGAATGAGCGCGAGTTCGCGCTGAATTTTCTCGGACGCAATCGCGCTGCCGCCGGGGCTGTTGACCCGCAACACCACGGCTTGCAC
>JBEBIR010000440.1:0-3796 GCA_040080315.1 Gemmatimonas sp. | reverse complement strand
GTGCATACGCTCACGCTCGGTGCCGCCCTCTCCCTGCTTTTTGCCTCGACCGAGGCGCTCCGTACCGTCGGCGCGCACTCCGGACCGATCTTTGACGGCCGTCGTGGCCAGTTGAATGTCGCCACCCCTCGACGCGACGCCACCGCCGTGGTGGATGGCAAACTGGAGGAGGTGGAGTGGGCGAATGCGGCGCTGTTAACCGGATTCTCGCAGTTCTTCCCCTCGGACGGGGTTGCTGCGCATGACAGCACCGAAGTGTTCATCTGGTATTCAGCGACCACGCTGCACGTAGGAATCCGCGCCTATGCCGCCGCCGGGACGGTGCGAGCCACGCTCGCCGATCGTGATCGCATTTCCCAGGATGACAACATCCAACTGTTCCTCGGTACGTACGCGGACAGTCGTCAGGCGATGGTGTTTTCGGTCAATCCCTTTGGAATTCAAAGCGATGGCGTGTTGATCGAAACCGGTGCCGCTTCCGGTGGCGGGTTTTTCGGTGGCACCGCACGATCGCGCGAGAGTGCCGACCTCGCGCCGGACTACGTGTGGCAGTCGAAGGGACGACTCACCGACTTTGGCTATGAAGTCGAACTGGCGATTCCCTTCAAGAGTCTGCGCTATCGCGCCGGTGACGAGCAGCGGTGGCAGCTCAATGTCGTTCGCACGGTACAGGCCAGCGGTCACGAGGAGACGTGGGCGCCGGCGCTTCGCGCGAACGCCAGCTTTCTCGCGCAATCCGGTCATTTGTCGGGACTGCGCGACCTGCGTCGCGGACTGACGGTCGATCTGATACCCACCATCACATCGAGTGCTGCGGGCGCGACTGATCTCAGCACGTCACGTTGGGGTTACGCGCAGAGCCGCCCCGAGCTGGGTGGCAGCGCACGCTGGGGCATCACCAGCAATCTCACGTTGTCTGGCACCGCAAATCCCGACTTTTCACAGGTCGAAGCCGACGCGACGCAATTCACCTACGACCCCCGACGCGCGGTCTTCTTTGCGGAACGTCGACCGTTCTTCCTGGAAAGTCAGGAGCAGTTTACGACGCCCAATCAGCTCATCTACACCCGTCGCATTGCGCAGCCCGTGGCGGCGACGAAACTCACCGGCAAGCATCAAGGGTTCGATATTGGCGTGCTGTCTGCGGTGGATAGTCGGGAGGCGTCGCTGACTGGCGATGGATCTCCGATCTTCAACATTGTGCGTGTTCAACGCGACCTCGGCGCCACCAGTCGGGTCGGGTTTGCGTATACCGACAAGATCGACGGCGGCGACTGGAATCGTGTGCTGGGGGTTGACGGTCGCGTCGTGCGCGGCATCATGTCGACGCAGTGGCAACTGGCGGGCAGCGCAACCCATCGCGGGTCCGAGACCGTTCGGGCGCCCCTGTGGAATCTTGCCACCACGCGAAACGGCAGCCGCTATTACTCGCGCTATTCTACGAGCGCGATCAGCGACGATTTCGACGCCCAGAGCGGATTCATTTCACGCGCCGGCGTCGCCAACTTCGCCACGACACACCGATATACGCGATTGGGTGCCAAGAGCGCGCGCGTGGAGGTCTTCTCGCCCGAAGTGTTTCTCGACGGCACATGGCGGTACAAGGATCTCGTCACCCGTCGCGCTGCTCAAGACGTGAAGTTTCACGTGCGACTCAACACGCGGTTGCGTGGTGGCTGGCAGCTGGGGGCGCAAGCGCTGGTCGAGGAGTTCGGCTATGACCCGGATCTCTACCAGAACTACTACCTGTTCATGCCGCGCGTCGGCGGACTCGACACCGTCGCGTACACGGGTACGGCGAACTTGCCGAATCTCGACTGGGTGTTCTCGCTCGGCACGCCGGAGTTCAAGCGCTTTTCCTTTAATACATTTGCGCTGTACGGTCGGGACGAGAACTTCCCCGAATGGAGCTCGGCGATCATCGGCAGCGTGCAGGCGACGCTCAACGTGCGTCCCACCGAGCAGCTGCGTGTGTCTGGGACCCTCACGCACGACACGTTTGACCGGAAGACCGACCGCTCTCGTGTGCTGACGCGAAGCGCGCGACGCCTGCGCATGGAGTACCAAGTGACGCGACAGATGTTCGTGCGGTTGATTGGGGAGTATTCCCGCACCGCGCAAGACTCGTTGCGCGACGATTCCCGTACCAACCTCCCGGTGTTCCTGCGCCAGGCCGATGGAACCTATGCGCGCGCCGTGGCGTTCGAGCGCCAGCGCGCCCGAGTGGACTTCCTGTTCTCCTACCTTCCCACGCCGGGCACCGTCTTCTACTTCGGGTATGGTGATGCACTGGCAGCCAATAGACCCGCCGGACCCGACCGACTGCAGCGCACGAGTGACGTGTTCTTTCTGAAGCTCAGCTACCTCTTCCGGATGCAATAGCCGTCATGAATGCGCGATCGCGGAATCGACGGTCTGTGCTAGTCGCGGCAATCGCGACCGCGATGGCGGGACTCCCAGTGTCCGCACAGCAATCCACCGGTGCCGACAGCATTCGGCGCCAGGCGGTTCCGCTCGCAGCCGTGGTCACGAAAGCCGAGGCGCTGGCGAGCAAGCTCGTCGAGGTGGGGTTTACCCATCGGCGCATGTACTCGGGTGCGCCGCCGTCGCAGTTCCTGACGCGTTCAGAGATTGAAAAGCGCGCTGTCACCGATCTGGGTCAATTGCTGCGTCGCATGAAGGGCCGCGCCTGGGGTTGCGGCGAGGGCGTCTTATTCATTGATGGCGTGCTGCAGGCCACGCCAATTCCGGAAAAGGAAGCGGACACGGCGCGGTATGTCCCACTCGAAAGTCGGGGCAAGGGCGTGCCGCCCGTTGTCGCGGCGCCGATGCCAAAGGCCAATCCGCTTGAGCAGATCGCCATCAATTCAGTAGACGCGATTGAGGTGTACGCCGGCCCTTCGGAGATCCCTTTGGAGTTCAAGGCGGCGTTTCGACAGGCCCGCTGCGTGGTGGCCGTCTGGACGCGGTAACGGACGTCGCGTAGCCTATCGATGTGAAACGACATCCCATCGCCCTGCTGTCGCTGGTATTGCTCGCCGCCTGCGCCGGTGACAATGGCACACCCTCGGCGGTAACGACGCTGCCCGATGGCACCTTCGCCCGCATCCAGCGCGAGATCATCGGGCCCAGCTGCGCCGCGTGCCACACCAGCGGCACGAGCGACGCGCGGCAATCGCAGTTGGTGCTCACCGCCGACTCGTCGTATGCGCAGTTGATTGGCATAGCGTCGGTGCAACAGATCGCGCGTGCCGACGGGATGCTGCGTGTGAAGGCGTTTCGCGCGGATAGTTCCCTGCTCTATCACAAGGTGGCGTGGGTTCCCGGCCATCACAGCCGTGACTACGGTCAGCTGATGCCGATGGGCACCACGCAGGGGCTCACGGCTGGCCAGTTGGAGTATGTGCGCCGCTGGATCGAAGCCGGCGCGCCGCGCACCGGTCACGTGGTGGACACGACGGTACTGCTGGATGCGCGCCTTCAAACCGCGTCGTTTACACCGCTCGCCGCGCCGAGTCCGAGTGCGGGACTGCAGTTGCGCGTGGACAGCTTCGCGGTATCACCAACGTCGGAACGCGAGCTGTTTGTGTATCGTCGCGTGAGCAACGCCAACGATCTGTATATCACGCGCATCGAATCCCGGATGCGGCCAGGCAGCCATCACTTGCTGCTCTATCAGTTCGACGAAGCGCGCACGTCGTTTCCGTGCAACGCGCGGCCGTCGCCCGATGTGGTGCGCGACATCCGCAATCCGGATGGCTCGCTGAATATCCTGAACATGCTCCCCATGGCCTGT
>JBEBIR010000439.1:0-3804 GCA_040080315.1 Gemmatimonas sp. | reverse complement strand
GATAACGATTGTGTAGTCCCGCTTCAACTCGAAGATCAGCTCCTCGACCTTCTGCGTGGCAATCGGATCGAGGGCCGAGCAGGGTTCATCCATCAGCAGCACCGTCGGGGCGTTGGCCAGCGCGCGGGCGATGCAGAGTCGTTGCTGCTGGCCACCGGAGAGTCCCGTGGCGGGCTGCGCCAGCCGGTCCTTGACCTCATCCCAGAGCGCCGCGCGTCGAAGGCATCGTTCCACCACATCGGGCAGTTCCGCTGCGCGCACGAGCGCGTTGAGCCGCGGACCGTAGGCCACGTTGTCGAAGATGGACTTGGGAAATGGGTTGGGACGTTGAAAGACCATGCCGACGCGTTGACGATGAGCGACCAGATCCAGACCCGCGCCGTAGACGCTTCGGCCCTCGACGATCAACGTCCCTGTCACACGCGTGTCAGGAACGAGATCGTTCATCCGGTTGATGCAGCGCAGGAACGTGCTCTTGCCGCAGCCGGACGGACCGATAATCGCCGTCACCGCCCTCGGGGCAAACTGCATGGTGACGTCGTGCAGCGTCTTGCGCTCGCCGTACCAGAAGGAGAAGTCACGGGCTTCGATGGCACTCGCCACAGGCGCGTTCACGGCCTCCGCCCTCATCCGAATCGTCCGGTGATGTAGGCCTCAGTCTGTTCCTCACGCGGCGCGGTGAAGATCTGCTTGGTCACCCCGTGCTCCACCATCGTGCCCATGTAGAAGAAGCTGGTGGTGTCGGAGACGCGCGCCGCCTGCTGCATGTTGTGAGTCACGATCACGATGGTGAACTCACGCTTGAGGTCGAACACCAGCTCTTCGATTCGCTGCGTTCCCAGCGGGTCGAGCGATGCCGTGGGCTCATCCAGCAAGATCACCTCCGGCTCCGGGGCGATGCTCCTCGCAAGACATAGCCGTTGCTGTTGCCCACCGGAGAGCCCCATGGCACTGGTATGAAGTCGGTCCTTGACCTCATTCCAAAGTGCGGCGCGTTGCAGCGAGCGCTCCACCACCTCAGCGATCCGCGATTTGGACAAGGTCCGATCAAGCACCAGCCCCGACGCCACGTTTGCCGCGATCGACATGAATGGAAATGGTGTGGGCTTCTGGAACACCATGCCAATGCGACGTCGCAGCTTGATCGGTGACACCTTTGACGAGTAGATATTCTGCCCGTCGAGCAGCACGCGTCCCTCGATCCAGGCCCCGGGCACCGTCTCATGCATCCGGTTGATGGTCCGCAGAAACGTGGACTTCCCGCATCCCGATGGTCCGATCAACGCGTGGACCTGATTCGGGGCGAACGACAACGAGACGTTTTTCACGGCGACGAGCTCACCGTACATGGCGCTCAAATCTTCCGTGCGGAGCCGCGCCAGTGACTCAGACATTGCGCCCCAGACGCTGTCGCGTGACCACCCGCGCCGCGATGCTGAGGGTGAGCACCACGAAAATGAGGACCAACGATGCCGTCCACGCCAGCTTATGCCATTCCGGGTAGGGACCGGTGGCGTACTTGTAGACCACCAGCGGCAGCGCCGCCATGGGCCGGTCCATGTTGAACGAGAAATACTCCGAGCCGAGCGCGGTGAAGAGCAGCGGTGCCGTCTCGCCGGCGACGCGCGCAACAGCGAGAAGCGAGCCGGTCACGATGCCCGGCAGCGCGGTGCGCAGCACGACCACGAGTGTGGTGCGCCACCGCGGGTACCCCAACGCCAACGCAGCCTCTCGCAGGGTGTCCGGCACCAGACGGATCAATTCCTCGGTGGTGCGCATGACCATCGGAATCATCAGGAAGGCGAGGGCGAATGATCCCGCGAGCGCAGAGAAATGACGCTGCGTCGCAACGACCCATGTCCAGGCCAGCAGGCCGACAACGATAGACGGAGTGCCATTCAGCACATCGGCGACGAATCGCGTGATCCACGCCAGCCGCGTGCCGCGATACTCGCTGGCGTAGACTCCCGAGGCGATCCCGATCGGGACACCGACCAACGACGCCATCCCGACAATCATCAGTGTTCCGCTGATCGCGTGCGCCACACCGCCGCCCGATTCACCAACCGGGACCGGTCGGTTCACGAAAAAGCCGATCGAGAGCGAGGAGGCGCCCTGAACAACCAGCGAGCCAAGGATGAGGAAGAGCGGCAGCACCGCCAGCACCACCGCCACACTCATCAGCCCGACCATCAGTCGCGACTTGCCGCGACGAAGCGCTCGACGATCGATCACGATCCCCCGCGTCCGCGCGACACGCGCCAGATCATGAGTCGCGCCGCGGCGTTAATCAGCACCGTCACACCGAACAGCAGCAACGCCATGTAGATCAAGGCCGATTCGTGGATAGGTCCACCGGCAGCGTCCGCAAACTCGTTGGCGATCACCGCGGCCATTGAGTACCCGGGGGCGAAGAGCGACGCCGCAACCTCATGCCGATTGCCGATCAACATCGTCACCGCCATCGTCTCCCCAAGCGAACGACCGAGGCCAAGGATGACCGCACCGATGATTCCTGATTTGGCGTATGGGACGATCGCCGTGCTGACGGCCTCCCATCGCGTCGCGCCCAACGCCATCGCGGCCTCGCGCTGCCCGGAGGGGACAGCGAGCAACACCTCACGCGACACCGACATGATGAACGGCACCACCATGATCGTGAGAATCAGCGCGGCCGAGAGCACGGACGGTCCGTAGATGGGTCCGGCGAAGATCGGGAGAAAACCAAGCTTCGCCTCGAGGAACGGATACACCCACAATTTCAGAAACGGAATCAAGACAAAGATGCCCCAGAGTCCGTAGACAACGCTCGGAATTGCGGCCAGCAGTTCAATGACCGTTGCGATCGGCTGCCGAATGGACGTCGGTGCAAATTCGGTGAGATAGATCGCCACCCCCAGCGACAACGGTACCGCCATCGCCAACGCGAGAAACGACGTCAGCAGCGTGCCAAATATCGCGGGCCACGCGCCGAACCGACCGGCCACCGGGTCCCACGTTGAGGACGTGATGAACTCGAACCCGAATCGCTCAGCCGCCGGCAGCGCTCCCCGCGTGAGTTCCGCGAGAAGCGCCAGTAGCAACGCCGGGATCGTGCAGGCCGCAACGACCAGGAGCCACTTGAAGAGTGCGTCGCCCTTGGATGTTCCCGCGAGCGAGCCACGCGCGGTATTCAGGGGAGCACCGCTCCGGCACCTTTCAGGGTTGCCACCCGCGACTTGACGCGCTCCGCCACCGACGCGGGCAGTGGCGCATAGTGCAGTTCCTTCGCCATCGCGGCCGCGTCAGGTCCCGTCATCCATAGCAGGAACTGCTTGATGGCCTTCGCCTTGTCCGCGTCTGCGAGATCGGGGTTGATCAGCAACCAGGTGAATGACGCGACGGGGTATGCGTCGGCACCACTGGCGTCGACGATCGACACGCGGAAGTCCGTGTCCTCCGGAAGCGCGACGCCGGCCGCCGCGGCGCTGACGCTTTCGAGCGTTGGCGCGACGAAGCTACCAGACTTGTTCTGGATCAGGCCCACCGGAAGTTCGTTTGCCAATGCGTAGATCAACTCGACGTATCCAATGGTGCCCTCAACCTGCTTGATCTGCTGCGTGACCCCTTCGTTGCCTTTTCCACCCAAACCGACCGGCCAATTCACCGACTTCCCTCGACCTACCTTCTCCAACCATTCCGGGGAGACCGTGCTCAGATAGTCGGTCCAAATAAACGTCGTGCCGGATCCATCCGAGCGATGCACGACAAGCAAGTCGGTAGCGGGGAGTTTCGCATCCGGGTTCAGCGCCACCAGTCGTGGAT
>JBEBIR010000438.1:0-3810 GCA_040080315.1 Gemmatimonas sp. | reverse complement strand
GTATGGCAAGGCGGGTGCGCGCGAGGGTCGGAAAATGGGACACCTTTCCGCCGTTGGTGAGAGCGCCCAAGACGCGTTGAATCGGGTGCTCGAGAGCTACCGGCGCTTGTCGCCCGGGACAACAGATCGCTTCGACGTGCACGAGCCGCTGCTTCCGCGTCACTGATCGATCCCCACTCACCATCAACGTCATACACGTGTTTCCGCGCGACTTCTACGAAATTGTCCATCTCATTGGTATTGCCGCGCTGTTCATGGCGATCGGCGGTGTCGCGGTGCACGCCGCAAACGGCGGAAATACGACCACGAGCACGACACGTCGCAGTGTCGGCATCGCGCACGGCCTGGGCGCACTGCTCATTCTCGTTGGCGGTTTTGGCATGCTGGCGCGACTCGGCGTGAAGCACGGCGAGGGGTTTCCCGGTTGGCTGTGGGCCAAGGTCGTCATTTGGATTGTCCTGACGGCTCTGGTGATTGTGCCGTATCGCCAACCCACGCTCGCTCGCCCCATGCTGCTGGTGGTTCCGTTGCTTGCCGGCGTGGCCGTGTACATGGCACTCTACAAACCCTTTTAGGCGATCGCATACCGCGAATGAACGTTCTCGTCCTCAATGCCGGATCGGCCACGCTCAAGTTTCAGGTGGTCGTCACCGACGAATCGACGATTGCGGCCGACACCGATCGCGCACTCGTGCGCGGGCAGATCGAACGCATCGGTGGTGAGTCCATTATCGCCGTTCGCGCTCCCGACGGGTCCACGCGCACCCTCACCGCGTCATTGCGAGATTTGCGCGCCGCGGTGGAGTGGGTCGTGGGCTACGTCACGAGTACGGAGAGTGGCACAGGTCTCGCCTCGCGCGCCGAATTGCACGCGGTTGGTCATCGCGTGGTGCATGGCGGTGAAGACTTCCAGGACAGCGTGCGTGTGGACGACACCGTGCATCGAGCGATCGAGGCGATGATCGAGTTCGCGCCACTGCACAATCCGCACAACCTGCGAGGCATCGACGCCGCGCGCGCGGCTCTCGGTGACGGAGTGCCACAGGTGGCGGTGTTCGATACCGCGTTTCATCACACTCTGCCTGAGCACGCGTACCTGTACGCCATTCCGTATCCGCTCTACCGGCGACACAAGATCCGTCGGTACGGATTTCACGGCACGTCGCATCGGAGCATTGCGTGGCGCTGGCGTCGAATCACCGGCCGCGCGCGCAGCGAAGTGCGCATTGTCACGCTGCACCTCGGCAACGGCTGCTCCGCGTGTGCCATTCAAGGCGGCCGATCGGTTGACACGTCGATGGGCTTCACGCCGCTGGAAGGGCTGGTCATGGGCACGCGCTCGGGAGATATCGACGCGGCGCTGCTGGACTACATCGCGGCAAAGGAGGGCCTGTCGCTGCCGCAGGTGGAGTCACTGCTGAACCAACAATCAGGCCTGCTGGGGTTGTCGGGCCTGACGAACGACATGCGCGATCTGCTCGCCGAAGCGCATGAGCACGACGATCGGCGCGCGCGGCTGGCGATCGAGATCTTTTGCTATCGCGTGCGCAAGTATGTGGGAGCGTATCTCGCTGCACTTGGCGGCGCCGACGCGATTGTCTTTGCCGGCGGCATCGGCGAAAACTCACCGGAGATCCGCTCGCGCATCTGCGACGGACTCGCTTTTGCGGGCCTGTCCGTCGACGAGTCGCTCAATGCCGAACTGATCGGTGGCCGAGAGGGCCGATTTTCGACCGCGGGGGCCTCGCTCGAAGCGTGGGTTGTACCGACCGACGAAGAACTGCTCATTGCCCGCGACACTTTTCGCGTCGTTGCCGGGATCGAACCACCAATGTAAAGCGGGCGCACAACGGTGAACGTTGAGACTTGACGTTTGCGCCTCAGCTGTCGATACTGACATGTGCGCGGCGATTTGCCCGATTTGACGGGCCGCGCACCAGTGCCTGTGGCACTGGCATTCCGTCTAAGTCGTGGCCCTGACGGCCCGCGACGAGTAATCGGCGCGGGCCGTCATTCGTTGTTGCCCGCGGTATGGCTGGGTCCGCATAACGTCCGACAGCTGTAGTGACTGGTGCCTTGATCGTGAGGCGCCCGTGGTGATTTGCCGCCGCTTGCCGCCACGCTAAACAAGGAGCTAAACCGCGACAGCGCCCTGCGCCGTATGCGTTGGCGGCACTCAACCAGCATCTGGAGAGTGCCACGATGTCCGAAAGTTCCCGCAATCATCTCAGCGACAGCATCGCTGCTGAACGTCACCGTCGGGCCGAGACCATCGCGCTGCATGCCGGTCAGGAGCGCGCGGATTCGGCTACCGGCGCCCGAGCCGTTCCCATCTACGCCACGTCATCGTTCGTGTTCGAGAGTCCGGAGCACGCGGCCGACCTGTTTGGACTGCGCGCGTTCGGCAACATCTACTCGCGCATCAACAACCCGACGGTCGATGTGTTCGAGCGCCGCGTGGCCGCCCTGGAGGGCGGTGTCGCGGCCGTCGCGGTGGCCAGCGGACAAGCGGCGCAAGCGCTCACCATCCTCAACCTCGCCGAAGCTGGCGACAACATCGTCGCGTCGCAATCGCTGTATGGAGGCACAGTCGCGCTCTTCGCGCATACCTTACCGCGACTCGGCATTCGTACACGGTTCGTCGATATTCACGATCATCGCGCCGTTGCCGCGGCCATCGACAGCGGCACACGCGCGATTTACGTGGAGACCGTTGGCAATCCAGCATTGGACGTGCCGGATCTCAATGCGTTGTCGCGGCTGGCGCACGACTTCAATCTGCCGCTGGTGGTCGACAACACGTTTGCGCCAATCCTCACCCGACCCATCGAACACGGCGCGGACATCGTGTTGCACAGTGCGACCAAGTGGATCGGCGGACATGGCACCGCAATTGGGGGGGTCATCGTGGACGGCGGGCGGTTTGACTGGGGAGCCACGGCGCGCTTCCGTCGCTTCTTCGTGGAGCCGGAGCCGGCGTATCACGGCCTGCGTTTCGCCGAGGCGTTCGGCAATGTCAACGGCGCCAACATCGCATTCGCGGCTCGCTTACGCGTGCTGCTGTTGCGTGACATCGGCGCATCGCTCTCGCCGTTCAGCGCGTTCTTGTTCCTCCAGGGTCTTGAGACCCTCCCGCTTCGCATCCGGCAGCACAGTGCGAACACGCTGGCCGTCGCCGAGTTTCTCGAAGGACATTCCGCCGTGACGTGGGTGCGCTATCCCGGGCTGGCCTCGCATCCGACGCGCGCAAACGCCCAGCGCTATCTGTCCGGCGGCGCGGGTGGAGTGCTGACGTTTGGCGTGCGTGGTGGTGAGGCCGCCGCCAAGCAGTTCATTGCTGCGACGACGCTGTTTTCGCTGCTCGCCAACGTGGGTGACGCCAAGAGCCTCGTGATTCATCCATGGACGACCACGCACGAACAGCTCAGTGACACCGAACGACGCGCCGCCGGCGTGACACCGGATTTGGTGCGACTCTCGATTGGACTGGAACACGTCGACGATGTGCTGGACGATCTCGATCGCGCGCTCGTGGCGGCGGTTGGCGCAGACGGTCATCGCTCTGCCGCGCCGGGACTACAGCGCGTGGAGAGTGCGGCGTGAGCCATTCACGAACGCACCGCACGCGCACGGTGTCGCCCCTCGCACCTCGGGCATCCAAACTCCCGGCGTCGCCGCCGAGCACGTGGCCGATCCGCGAAGAAATCCTCACGTTTCACGACGTACCGCTTGAGTCGGGCGAGCGAGTGCCAACGCTGTCTGTTCGCTATCGACTGGAAGGCGCGTTGACGGCGGCGCGAGATAACCTCG
>JBEBIR010000437.1:0-3811 GCA_040080315.1 Gemmatimonas sp. | reverse complement strand
CAGTCGCTGGAACGCCAGATCCGCGCCGAGCAGGGCGCTCACGAGCAGCATGATCACACCGCGCGTCAACGCGAACGTCAACGGGTACGAGACAAGCCCTAGCAAAACCGACGGCATCCCCGCGGGCGCCCCCAGAAGTGCCTCGAAGAAACCGTTGCTGATGTCGCCGCCCACTTGCGAGGGAAGGACGTGGACACAGGCACCCACCAGTGAGAGGACCACGAATCCCACGACAAGAAAGGCGAAAAAGTCGCCGCCCTCATTGGCCACCGTCGCCGCCATTGTTGGCTGGAGCGCCTTCGCGACAAAGTAGACCGGAATCACGGACAGCAGCGCGCCAACGAGCGACTGCACGAACCGCAGCCGATAGCTCACCGCGGTGCGAGCGCCCGCCCGCATGAGGGCCCACACAACGCGCGCGCTCAGACGCCGGCTCCGGAGCGACGCACCACCGTTTCGATAAGCGAGGCGAGCGAAACGGGCGCGCGCTCCAGTGCCGCGAGCGGAACGCGCGCCGCGACCAGTCGTTGCAGCAGTTCGGCCGACGCCGCTGGTCCACCTTCAACTCGGATCTCGACGGGCACCCATCCATCCATAGACTGGTGCGCCACCGTTGCTGGATCGCCCACGGTGGACGCTACCGTGCGGGAGGCCAGCTCGGGGTGATGTGGTTCGGTCGTCCATGCTACGTACCGATCTCCCGCGAGATCGCGCGACAAATCGGTCGCGGCACCAACCGCCAACAGGCGCCCGCGATCAAGGATCCCCACCTGGTCACAGAGGTCAAATGCCTCCTCCGCATTGTGCGTCGCAATGACCACCGCACACTGTCGCCGGACGGCAAGCTCGTTCCGGAGAAAACTGCGGAACTCGCGCGCGGAGATCGGATCAAGACTTCGCGTGGGCTCGTCCAGCAGCAGCACGCGTGGTTCGGCCAGCAGCGCGCGCGCAATCAGCAGGCGTTGCATCATACCTGACGAAAACTGTCCGACCAGTTTCTGCCCCGTATGCAAGAGATCTACAACGCCGAGGACGGATTCGACGCGCTCCGCGAGCAGGGCGCGCGGGACGTTCCAGAGCTGCGCGAAAAGTTCGAGATTCTCTCGCGCCGAAAGGCGCCAATAGAGACTGCGCTCATTCGCGAGGACTGGCGCCACCAAACCGCGCGTCTGCGCTGGATCCGCGGCAACGTCCACGCCCTCAACCTCGGCACTACCGCCGTCGGCCGTGATGAGCGTCGCAAGCACTTTGAGCAGCGTCGTCTTTCCGGCACCGTTGTGGCCCAATAGGCCGAAGAACTCGCCGCGCCGAACTTCAAATGAAACGGCGTCGATGCTGGTCACATAGTCTGACGAAAACGGGTGCCGGACGGACTGCGCCCAACTGCGCCGCGCCGGGAAGCGTTTCGACAGATCACGCACGACGACGCTGATCGGCGGCGAGGCGCCCATGCTCGCACTGCTAGCGCTCTGCACCACCGCTCGCCTTGGCCAGGGGATGGAAAGTCGCGACGTGTTCGACGGTATCTCCGATGATCGCGCCCTGGAGTTCGACCCAGGCGTGTGCGGAGATCGATGCATCCGTCGGCTGCACCCCGAGGCGCACACGGGCCCCGCGGATGCCGTGCGCCTCGAGCAGTTCGCAGATGGCCAGCGAACGCGCGAGGCACTGCGAGCGCGGCACGCCGTACATCGCCACACGACGCACCGCCGCCCCAAGTTCTCGCGCGCGGTCCTTCTCGTCGCTGTTCGCTTCGTACAGCAGGGGCGCAGGGCTCGTCCACTGATTCAACAGACCGCCGATGGGACGCCTGCGCATGCGCCACTCCGCCCGCACCAACGCGCGTTGCGCGGCCAGATGGTCTCGCCAGTCGCCAAACGACAGCGCGAGCAGCCTACGAATGAGGCGCATCCGAGAACGGCTCCGCCGCCGGGGAGGCAATCGCGAGGCCACTCGACATCAGCCGCTCAATGAATTCGCGCGCGTCCTCGCGAATTCTCGCTTCGTCCACTTCCGGGTTCTCGGCGCTAAGTGCCGCACACAGTTCGCTGAATGTGCGTGATGCTGGCGGAAGCAGACTCCAGATCCGGGCCCCGACCGCGTTCACGCCGAAGTACACCTCGCTCGCGGTTGAGAACAGCACCGCGCCCTCAGGAAGCGTGCGAAAGATTGCAGAATCGGCTGGCCTGGGAAGTGGCCAATCCTCACGTGTCACTGGTGCGCCTCCAATGCGGGTCGATGGTTCTCAACAGACACTTTCCTCTTGGCAACGTCACGGCCGAGGCATCACACAGCAGGTCCGGCACGCCAAGGTGGTGTGACGCCGAGTTCCACCATGAGAATCTTAAACGGGGAGAGGGGACCGGGCGAACACCAGGCGCCTCGCCGACGTCCGGAGTTTGGGCGAAAACGTAACTCGTGGCACAGATTGTGGATCCTACGAGTTCGGGAATCGCCTTGAAATCCACTCCGCATTCATGTCCATCCTGATCTCGCTCGGCGCGCTGATGTACCTCGCCTACCGGGGCTACTCGGTACTGGTACTCGCACCCCTGCTGGCCCTGCTCGCCGTGCTGCTGGGGGGCGACACTCGGCTCCTGGCGATGTACACGCAAGTATTCATGACCGGGCTCGGTGGATTCCTGATCAAGTATTTCCCGCTCTTCCTGCTGGGCGCGATCTTCGGGCGGTTAATGAGCGACTCCGGAGCAGCGGACACGATTGCGCGCGCCATCGTCTTGCGGATTGGTGCGCATCGCGCGGTGATGGCCCTCGTGCTTTCGTGCGCCATCCTCACGTATGGCGGCGTCTCGGTGTTCGTGGTTGCGTTCGCGGCGTATCCGGTCGGGGCAGCATTGTTCCGCGAAGCGGGGATCCCCAAGCGCCTCATTCCCGGAGCACTGGTGCTCGGCTCGGCGACGTTCACCATGACGGCGCTCCCGGGAACACCGGCCATTCAGAACGCGATTCCC
The DNA here is from genome assembly GCA_040080315.1 of Gemmatimonas sp. Taxonomy (GTDB): domain Bacteria; phylum Gemmatimonadota; class Gemmatimonadetes; order Gemmatimonadales; family Gemmatimonadaceae; genus Gemmatimonas. Next base: position 839 of record JBEBIR010000437.1, on the reverse strand, counting down.
ATGCCCTACTTCGGCACCGATGCCTTCGCCGCGCCGGGGTTGGGCGTGCTGGTGGGGATCATCATGTTCGCGGGTGGTATGTGGTGGCTTACGCGTCGCGCCCGGCTGGCGCGCGCGGCCGGCGAAGGATACGGACATCACCACATCGAACTCGCGACGCCACACACGGGCAACACCGCGGGGGATCAGGCACCCAACGCGCAGCGCGTTGACGGACCGTCCTTTCTCACCGCGATCCTGCCAGTGGCGCTCGTCATCGGTCTGAATCTCATGTTCACGCGATGGATTATCCCGGCGATGGATTCTTCGTACCTCGCCGAACCGAAGTTCGGCGCGGTGACCCTTAACGATGTGCGCGGGGTGTGGTCATTGATCGCGGCGATCTTCGCCGCCATCGTTGTGGCGATCGTCCTGCATTGGTCGCGGTGGCGCGATCTCCGGCAATCGGTGAACGAGGGCACGATGGGATCGTTGTTGCCGATTTTCAACACCGCGTCGGAGGTGGGCTACGGGTCGGTGATCGCCTCGCTCGCGGCGTTCGCCGTCATCCGTGAGGCGGTTGTCGGGTTCTCACCAGCGAACCCACTTGTCTCCGAGGCGATCGCGGTCAATATCATGGCCGGCATTACGGGCTCGGCTAGCGGCGGTCTGAGCATCGCGCTCAACATGCTGGGCAACACGTACCTTGAGCTTGGAAACACTGCGGGCATCAGCCCGCAGCTGCTGCATCGCGTGGCCTCGGTCGCTTCGGGTGGATTGGATTCGTTGCCGCACAACGGTGCGATCATCACACTGCTTTCCATCTGTCATCTCACCCACCGCGAGTCATATCTGGACAT
>JBEBIR010000436.1:0-3813 GCA_040080315.1 Gemmatimonas sp. | reverse complement strand
GTACGGACGCGGTGCCTGCGATGCCAAGGGGATTGCCGCGGCCATGCTGATTGCGGCGCAGCGTCTGGCGGACGCCGGTGAGGAGCGCGTCGACTTGCTATTTGTTGTGGGCGAAGAAAAGAGCTCACCCGGTGCGCGCGCCGCGAATCGCTTGCCGGCCACCAGCAAGTGGCTCGTGAACGGTGAACCCACCGAAAGCAAGCTGGCCTCGGGCGGGAAGGGCGCCCAACGCGTCATCGTGCGCGTGCGCGGCCGTGAAGCGCACTCGGCGTACGCGCACCTGGGCAGCAGCGCGCTCGAACCGCTCCTCGACCTGTTGCCCAAACTGCGAACACTCACATTGCCCGTCGATCCGGTTCTCGGGGCCACGACCTACAACGTTGGCGTGTTGCGCGCCGGCACCGAAGCCAATGTGGTGCCGGGACTGGCCGAGGCGGAAATCATGATCCGCCTTGTTGGCGACGTGACGCCGGTACGCGCGGCCTTTGCTGAATGGGCTGGCGATCGCGCGGAGTTGGTGTGGGGTTCGCATATTCCCGCGCAGCATTTCCACGTCATTCCCGGTTTTGAAGTGGAACCGGTTGCGTACACCAGCGACATCCCGCTGCTCGATCGGTGGGGCACGCCACTGTTGTTCGGTCCCGGTTCCATTCACGTGGCGCATACACCGATTGAGTACATCGATACGGCGGAACTCGAGGCGTCGGTCGACGCTTACGAACGCATCGTCCACGCACTGCTCGCATGACTCCCAACTCCCACATCCTCGCCACTCGCTGGCCGGTTGCCGTGCTCGGCGCGACCGGTGCCGTCGGTCAGGCCTTTATCCGCTTGCTGGCCGGTCATCCGTGGTTCAATCTCGTCGAAGTCGCCGCGTCGGAGCGCAGCGCGGGGAAATCGTACCGCGAGGCGTCGCGTTGGCTGGAAGGCACGCTGTCGAACGCGGTCGCCGATCTCACGGTGTTGCCATGCGATCCAGCCGCCGTGAAGGCGCCCATCGTGTTCTCGGCGCTCGACTCGGGCGTGGCCGGTGAAGTAGAGGCGGCGTTCGCGGCGGCGGGTCGATTGGTGTTGAGCAATGCCAAGAACTACCGCATGGCACCTGACGTGCCCCTGGTCATCCCTGAGGTGAACGGCGATCACTTGGGATTGCTGGCGCGCCAGCGACGTGAACGCGGATGGCCTGGTGGAATTGTCACGAACGCCAACTGCGCGGTGACCGTGGTCGCGATGGCACTCGCGCCGTTGCACGCCGCGTTTGGTGTTCGCAAAGTGTTTGTCTCGACGATGCAGGCCGTGTCCGGTGCGGGATATCCGGGAGTGCCATCGCTCGACATTCTTGGAAACGTCATTCCGTACATTGGCGATGAGGAACCCAAGATCGAAACCGAGATCGTCAAACTGCTCGGAACGTTTGACGGCACCTCAATCATCCCCGCCGACATTGTCACCAGCGCGCACGCCAATCGCGTTCCTGTCGAACACGGGCACACCGTGTGCATGTCGGTGTCGTTTGAGCGCCGACCAACGCCCGACGAGGCGCGGCGCGTGCTACGCAGCTGGACTGGAGTGGCCGCCGTGCAGGGACTTCCCAGCGCACCGTCGCCGGTGCTGATCGTGCGCGACGAACTCGATCGACCGCAGCCGCGCCGGGATGGTCCGATGGGGAACGGGATGGCCGTGACGATTGGACGCGTGCGCACCGATCCGCTGTTCGACCTTCGTCTGGTGGCGATGGCGCACAACGTGGTGCGCGGCGCCGCCGGCGGCTCGATCCTCAATGCGGAACTGCTGGTGACCACGGGACAACTTGCGGGTCTCGCCGCGCCGTGATCGTCTGCAAGTTCGGCGGCACTTCCGTGCAGGACGCGCCGGCGATCGATCGCGCGGTCTCGATCATTCGGGGAAAGGCGGCGCGTCAGCCGATTGTGGTTGTGTCGGCGTTGGGCGGTGCCACCAATCAACTGCTGGAGATTGCACAGAAGGCGGCGGCATCCGAGCTGCTGGTGGCGCTGCAGCTTATTGGGCAATTGCGTGAACGGCACCTGCGCGAAGCCGCGGCGTTGTTGTCGGGTTCGCCCGAAGCGGACGAGATTGCGACAGAAATCAGCGCGGGTTTCGACGAGCTTGCGCATCTCGCCGAGGCGTTTCGCACGCTCGGCTATCTCACACCGCGATCGCTGGACACCGTTGCCGCAATCGGCGAATTGCTCTCGTCGCAGATGGTCGCCGCGGCCTTTCGACACCGCGGGTTGCCCGCAGTATTTGTCGATGCGCGCGACGTGCTGAAGACGAATGACTTCTTCACCCGCGCCGAGCCGGACCTTCCCGAGATCGAACGCGCGGCGGAGCGGCATCTCGTGCCGCTGGTCCAGCGTGGACAGATCCCGGTCATGGGCGGTTTTGTCGGCGCGGCGCCGGGACGTGTCACGACCACGCTTGGTCGCGGCGGTTCGGATTTTTCCGCGTCGCTGGTTGGCGCGGCCGTACAAGCGGAGGCGATCGAGATCTGGACCGATGTGGACGGCATGCTCACCGCCGACCCGCGTGTCGTGCCCGACGCGCGACTGATTGAGCGCATTCGCTTCGACGAGGCCGCTGAGCTCGCGTCGTTTGGCGCGAAGGTGCTGCATCCCAGCACGATTGCTCCCGCCGTACAGCGCGGCATTCCGGTGTATGTGTTCAATTCACGGAATCCGGAAGGTCGCGGCACCATGATTGCCTTCGAGGCGCCGCACATGGCGGTGCGCGCGATCGCGGGAAAGCGCAACACCACGGTCGTCAAGTTGCGATCGGCGCGCATGCTGCTGGCGCCGGGTTTTCTCCGTCGCGTGTTTCAAGTGTTTGAAACGCATCGCACGTCTGTCGATGTGGTGGCGACGTCTGAGGTGTCGATTTCCGTGACGCTCGACGACCCGGTCAATCTCGATGCGGTTGTCGCCGACCTGATGCAGTTTGGCGATGTCGCGGTGGAGCGCCATCGGGGCATCGTCGCCATTGTGGGTGCCGGCATTGCCGACGGTGGTCGCGCGCTGGCCGATGCGATTGCGGCGCTGGGCCCGATTCCGGTATACATGGCGTCACTCAGCGCCACCGGAATCAACTTCACGCTCGTCATTGATGACGCCGAGGTGGTGGGCGCGATGCAGCGACTGCATCAGACGTTTTTCACGGACCCGACGTGAGTACGGAACCGATGCGCGTCGCGCTGATCGGCATGGGGCGCATGGGACGCGCACTGGATGCACTCGCGTCCGAGCGTGGTATGACCGTGGTCGCGCGATTGGATGTGGCGGAGATGCAGCGCGGGCTCACGCGCGAGGACTTGCGGGGCGCGCAGGTGGCCATCGAGTTCACGCAGCCGGCGGTCGCCGTCGACAACGCCGTGGCGTGCCTGTCGCTCGGATGTCCGGTGGTGATCGGTACGACGGGGTGGGCGGCGCGTACAGAGCAGCTTGCGGCCGCGATCGCGCGATCGCAGTGTCCGGCGCTGACATCGCCGAACTTCTCGTTGGGCGTCCAGCTCTTTCTCGCGTTTGCGGAAGACGCTGCGCGTCGACTGCGTGGCGTGGCGGCCTTCGAGACGCACATCGTCGAGACACACCACTCGGCCAAGCTGGACGCGCCTTCAGGAACCGCCCTCGCGATCGCCACGCGAGTGGCACTGGGACTGGGGCACGACGTGCCAATCACCAGTGTGCGCGTGGGCGCGGTACCCGGCACACACGAGATCATCATGGATGCGCCGTTCGAGCAGATCCGGCTGGTGCATGAAGCGCGCGATCGTCGCGTCTTTGCCGACGGCGCGCTCAC
>JBEBIR010000435.1:0-3817 GCA_040080315.1 Gemmatimonas sp. | reverse complement strand
CTCCCCGGCCGAGAGCAGCAAGGTGTGCTCATCGCCGAGCCCGCGCCCGACGAGCGCTTCCGCGGGGACGAACCCCCAGCGCAGCGCGCGTCCGAGCCCGAGCAGACCGCGCAGCCGCGCGTTCTCCGCCTCGAGTTCGTCGAGTTGTTGCGAGCGCCGCACGATGCTGTCCGCGACGGCGACGAGCGAGTCGTGCGAGATGAAGGAGATCCGGGCGAGCGCCGCGCGTTGCTGCATGGCGGCGAGCGGGGCGACGACGGTGCCGCGGATGACGCTCGCGGTGCGGTCACGCGGTCCGGCGGGGAGGATGAGCAGCGTGAGCGACGCGAGCGCGCAGGCCGCGGCGATCAGCAGGTCGGCTCGCGAATCCGTCCGGGCGCCGCGCGGCACGTCAGCGCCCGGTCAGGTGGTCAGCACCGACCAATACTTGTCCTCGTCGTCGAGGATGCGGCCCGTGCCGCGCACCACGCAGGTCAGCGGGTCCTCGTCCACATGGATCGGCAGTCCGGTCTCCTGCGTGAGCAGGATGTCGAGGCCGCGGATCAGCGCGCCACCGCCGGTCATCACGATGCCGCGGTCGACGATGTCCGACGCGAGCTCGGGCGGCGTGATCTCGAGTGCGCGCCGCACCGCGTTCACGATCTGCTGGATCGGCTCCTGAATCGCCTCGCGGATCTCCGCCGAGTGTACGCGCACCGTCTTCGGGATGCCGGACACGAGATCGCGTCCCTTCACTTCCATCTCGCGCTCTTCGCCCAGCGGCGCGGCCGACCCGATCTGGATCTTGATCAACTCCGCCGTCGGCTCGCCGATCAGCAGGTTGTAGCTCTTGCGCATGAACTGCACGATCGCGGCATCGAGTTCGTCGCCGCCGGTGCGGATCGACGTGTCGGACACGATGCCGCTGAGCGCGATGACCGCGATCTCCGTGGTGCCGCCGCCGATGTCGATCACCATGTTGCCGGTCGGCGTTTCGACGGGAAGCCCCACGCCGATCGCCGCGGCCATCGGCTCCGCGACCATGAACACGTCCTTCGCACCGGCGCCGAGTGCCGAGTCGCGCACCGCGCGACGTTCCACTTCAGTGATCCCCGACGGCACGCAGACGATCACGCGCGGCTTGATCGGGAAGAACCCTTTGCGGATCACGAGGTTCAGGAAGTAGCGCAGCATCTTCTCGGTGACATCGAAGTCGGCGATGACACCGTCCTTCATCGGGCGCACCGCGATCACGCCGTCCGGTGTGCGGCCGAGCATGCGCTTCGCTTCGAGGCCCACGCCCTTGATCGCGCGCGTCTCACGATCGAGCGCGACGACCGAGGGCTCGTTGAGCACGATGCCCTCGCCTTTGACGTACACGAGCGTGTTCGCCGTTCCGAGATCCACCGCGATGGCGTTCGCGGGGAGGAAACCACCTTTCTTGAAGAACGGCCAACGCATGATGTACGGGTTCTCGCTCGTCGGGAACTGAAAGACGGCTGAGGGCGCCAGAGCGCAACGGGGACGGGGGAGGAAGTTACTCCGCCGTCACCACGTGGGACAAGCTGTTGTCAGTCTTCGGGTTTGCGCTCGACCGCACCCGAGTCCGGATGGAACTCGAAGGGGAGTTCGCCGGATTGGATGAGGCGCGCCGAACGTGCGTATACCGCGTCGTCCAGGAAGCCCTGACCAATTGCGTCAAACACGCCGAGGCAACCAAAGCGAGGGTAGTAGTACATGAAAGCCCGCACGAACTTGTGTTAACGGTGCAGGACAACGGCGTCGGCGCTTCGCCCGAGAAGAGCCGCGGAATCGGACTACTTGGCATGCGGGAACGGCTGGAGGAGTTCAACGGCGAATTCAGCGTTGTCTCGGCGCCCGGTGCTGGCATGCTCGTCCGCGCGAACCTGCCAAAAGGGAGAATGGAAACAACATGATTCGCGTGCTCATCGCTGACGACCACGGCATTGTCCGCCAAGGAACCCGTTCGCTGCTCGAAAAGGAATCTGACATCCAAGTGGTCGGCGAGGCCGAAGATGGCCGCTCCGCCGTGGAAATGGCGGAATCGCTCAAGCCGACTGTCATCGCGATGGATATCGCCATGCCTCAGTTGAACGGCTTGGACGCGGCCGCGCAGATCGTGCGCCGTCATCCCGAAATCGGCGTGATCATCCTCAGCATGCACGAGGAGGAGGACTACTTGGTCCGCGCGCTGTCGGCTGGGGTGAAGGGCTATCTACTGAAAGACAACGCCCAGGTGGATCTGGTTCGAGCCGTGCGCGCGGTGGCGCAAAAGAGAGCGTTTTTCAGTCCAGCGATTGCGCAGATGCTGGCGGATGACTTCACGCGCCAAATGCAGAGGAAGGGCTTACAGGATTCCTATGGCTTGTTGACCGAGCGAGAGCGTGAGGTTTTGCAGCTTCTGGCGGAGGGCAAATCCAACAAGGAAGCGGCAACGGTCTTGGACGTGAGCCCCTACACAATAGAGACTCACCGGAACAACCTGATGCAGAAGCTCAATCTGCACAACACCGCCGAAATCGTTCTCTACGCAGTTCGCAAGAAGATCATTAGTTGATCGTCACCGGTCTGGTGGCCCAAGGGGACGAACCTGCGGCAAATTGGGGATGCCGTCGACATCCCTGTCAAAGTACTCTAGATTCTTGAGAGGTTCGCCCTTGATCCGTTCCTATTGCAGCAGACTGCTTCACATCAATCCCGAGACACAGCCGCGGCTGTACAACCAGATCTATGAGTCGGCCGAGATCGCCTCGGCCAGCTATCTGCTGGATCTCATCTTTTCAGCCGGAATCGCCACGCTCGGCCTGGTGCTGAACAGTCCAGCGGTGGTGATCGGGGCCATGCTGATTTCCCCCCTTATGGGACCGATCCTAGCGTCGGGCTTGGCCTTTGCCGCCTCGGACATCTACCTTGGAATCAAATCGACGGTGAGCCTGATCGGCAGCGTGATTGCCGCCATCGCGTTCTCCGCCGTATTGGTCTGGCTGCTGCCGTTTCAGGCGCCAACGGGAGAAATTCTTGCTCGCACGCAGCCTAATCTACTCGATCTTGGCGTGGCGGTGTTTTCGGGTCTGGCCGGCTCCGTAGTCGTGGCGCGCTCTATGAGCGGTGGTGCGGCTAGTGCACTTCCCGGCGTGGCGATCGCGGTCGCCTTGATGCCGCCGCTCTGTACAGTCGGCTTTGGCGTCGGCAGCGGTTGGAACTGGCAGATCATCTCCGGTGCGGGGCTTCTGTTCCTCACTAACCTTGCCGCCATCGCCGCTAGCGCGTTCCTCGTGTTCTACGTTGTCGGCATGGATGCTCCGGAGGTCCGAGCTTCTATCTCCGAGGCCGCGATGCGTCACGCTACCGGGAATCGGCTCTACAGCCTGATCCATGGCAGCGCAGTCGGACGGATCATGGGTGATGTGGGGCAATTGCGCTGGCGCATCGTGATGGTCTTGGTGACCTTCGGCGTTTTGTTCATTCCACTCCGCAGTTCTCTCATGCACTTGCGCGATGAAACCCTGAGTCGCGCGGCGGCACGCGAGGCGGCACGGACCCTGCTTCCAGCCGATCATCTCTTGAGCCAGCAACTGGAGATTTTTCCGGATCGAATCATCCAACGGCTTGTGACCACAACACCAGTGGACAAACAGAGAATCGCCGCTACAGAAGCAGAACTGAGCCGGCGCACCGGGAAACTCGCGTCGATTCAAGTTCGGCAAGTGGCGAACGAAGAGGAATTGATTACGCTTCGGGAGCGCCTCAGAGCGCCGGAACCTCCGCCACCTCCCGCGAGCTTGAAGAACCTCAGGGACCAGATCTGGCCCTTGGT
>JBEBIR010000434.1:0-3817 GCA_040080315.1 Gemmatimonas sp. | reverse complement strand
TCCCGGCTGCGTGTTCTCGGTCACGACCAGCGCGATGTCCTCGCCGATCAGACGCTGCAGCAGATCGTGCAGATTGACCACCAAGGCGCTCAGATTCAATATCACCGGCTGCATCACCTGCTGTCGACTGAACGCCAGCAATTGCCGAGTGAGCGATGCGGCCCGATCTCCCGCGCTATGAATCTGCGCGAAGTCCTCGCGCAATGGATCGTCTTGGTCCAGCTGCGTCAGCGCAAGATCGGCGGTGCCATTGATGACGGTCAGCAGGTTGTTGAAGTCGTGCGCGATGCCGCTGGCGAGGCGTCCGACCACCTCCATCTTCTGCGCCTGCAGGAATTGCCCTTCGAGCCGTCGGTGTTCGGTGAGGTCTCGTTCGATGGCAATGAAGTTGGAAAACTCGCCGAATTCGTCCTTGACCGGAGTGATGGCTTGATCAACGATGTACCGACTCAGATCCTTTCGCCGATTGGTCATCTCGCCGTGCCACACGCGATCGGCGAGGATGGTGTTCCACAGATCCTGAAAGAACGCCCGATCGTGGACTCCGGAGCTCACGAGTTCCTTGTGTCGCCGCCCCACGGCCTCCTTGGCGGAATAGCCCGTGAGCGCGGTGAACGCCGGGTTCACCCACTCAATGGTCCCGTCACGATTCGTGATGACAATCGCATCGGCGGCCGCATTCATTGCCGCACCCTGTAAGCGCAGCTCGGCATCCGCCTGCTTGCGCGCGGTAATATCGTGAACGGCGCCGAGCAACTTGATGGCCTTACCGTCCTCCATCACGACGGTCGCCTGGGTCCGCACAAAAATATGCCGACCGGTGGCGGTAATCTTTGGCAACTCCAGATCGTAGGGCGTGCCATGATCGATCGCCGCTTGTACTGCCGCCCGCATGATCGGTTGCGCTTCGGGCGGATAGAACTTCATTCCACCTTCGAAGTCGTGAATGCTCAGGTCGTCGACGTCATGAATTCGGAATGCTTCCTTCGACCAGTGGAGACTCATGGTGCGAACGTCGAGTTCCCATCCGCCAATCTTCGCCATCTCGCCGGTTCGCTCCAGCAGCGACACGGTCTCGGCGAGCGTCTGTTGCGCCAGCACCTTCTCCGAGACATCGTTGAACACCAGCACCACGCCCGCAATGTCGCCGGCCGCGTCACGAATCGGCGCGGCACTGTCAGCGATCCGGTATTCCGAACCATCGCGCGCGATCAGCGCCGTCTGACTGGCGAGATGCACCACTTCCTCCCGCGACAGCACGGCTTGTGCCGGATCCCGCACCGGTTCGCGCGTCTTTGCGTGGATGATATTGAACACTTCGGGCAGTGATTTGCCGACGGCTTCGGCCAACGACCAGCCCGTGAGGCGCTCCGCCGTGGCGTTCATTCGGGTGACGAGGCCCGCCGTGTCGGTGGCGATCACACCGTCGCCGATGGATTGCAACGTGATGGCCAGATCCTGCTCGCTGCGACGAAGCTCCTCCGTCGCGAGCTTCCGCCCCGTGACGTCACGAGTGATCCCCAGCATCATGCTCACGTTTCCCGTCGCGTCGAGGAGCGGAGCCGCGTGCGTCTCAAGCCAACGACGCGTGCCGTGACGACCAACAATCTCGAACTCCAGCAGGCCGCTGTATCCCGTGAGTGCGCGTGCGTGCAGCACGCGAAAGGCTTCGCGGTATTCCGGCAGTACGAAACTCGCGAGGCCACTGGAGCGAACGTCGCTCAGCGAGTCCGCCTCCAACATGGCCAGCCCCGCCGCGTTCATCTCCAGCAGGTGCCCGTCGGCGTCCAGGACCTTTACGCACTCCGGTTCCGCCGCGAAGATGGCGCGATACCGTTGTTCGCTCCAGCGCTGTGCCTGCTCGGCGCGCTTGCGCTGCGAAATATCAATCACAAAGGCGACACCGTGACCCGGCGATGACGTGTAGAGCGCCGCCCCCATCAGGATCCACACGCGTGAGCCATCGCGGTGAATATACTCCTTCTCGAATGGCGCACTGCTTCCCTTCGTCGCCAGCTCTTCGAGGACGGCTTCGTCCTGCGCACGATACTCCGGCGGCGTCATGTTCCGCCATTGAACGCGCCCGGCGCGCACGTCATCCTGCGTATAGCCGATGATGCGGAGCAATGCATCGTTGGCGCCGGTAATCTCGCCGTTCGCGTTCCAGTACATCAGTCCGATCAAATCGGACTCGACGATGGTGCGAAAGCGTGCCTCGCTCTCAGTCAATGCGATGGTCAGGCGCCTGCTTTCCTCATACTTCTGCGAGTTCTGGATCGCGGCAGCGCATCGTTCCGCTGTGATCTCCAGCAGGTGCACTTCGCGATCACGTCGCGCTCGCGCGCTCCGCCAACCCACCGAGAGCACGCCAATGAGCGTGCCATTGCGCGTGAGGGGCACGCCGAGGGCGGAGCGAATCCCTGGCTCCAGAAACCGCGGCTCCTGGATGCGTGGATCGAGGGCCGCATCCTCGACATACACCGGTTGCGCCTGAAGGGCGACGGCACCGATGAATCCCTCCCCGATGCGGATCACGCGAGCATCATCTCGCGATGTCACGCCGACCACGCCGGCGCTCGCGTACACCCGCAACTCCGCACCGTCCGCGAGGGAAATGCTGGCGGTATCCGCGTGCATCAGGTCGGCAATCCGCGTCAACAAATCGCGCAGCAGATCACCAAGGTCCAGGGTGCTGATCGCGGACGACGACACCAGTGTCAACGCCGCAAGGTCCTCATTCTCTTGCTTCAACTGTTCCAACAGCCGGTCGCGCTCAATCTCAAGACCCTGTCGCGACTGCTCGGACTTCGCGAGTTCACGGCGGCCGGCGGCTTCGCGCAGTTCGCGCTGCACGGCGGGCACGAACCGAATCAGATTGTGCTTGAGCACATAGTCATGGGCTCCCGCCTTCATCATCTCCACCGCGGTGACCTCGCTGACCGTGCCGGAAACAACAATGAAGGGGACGTCCCGACCGAACTGCTTGAGCAGCCGCAATGCCGTCGGCGCGTCGAACTGTGGCAACGCATAGTCCGACACAACCAGGTCCCAATCCTCGCGCCCCAGCGCCGCCGTCAAATCCGCTGCGGTCTGCACGAGGGCAAAAACCGGGTCATAGCCGGCGCGCCGCAGCAGGCGCAACAGCAGCATCGCGTCATCCTCGTTGTCCTCGACGATCAGTACTCGCAGCAGCGTCTCCATTTCATGTCACGTGGTCGGAGGGGCTTGATTGAGCACCAGCCAGTAGAGTCCCACTTGCCGCACAGCGTCGACAAACCGATCAAAGTTCACCGGCTTTCGTATGTAGCTGTTCGCCCCCTCGCCGTAGCTGCTGATCAGGTCACTCTCCTCAGCGGAAGAGGTCAGGACCACGATGGGTTGCAATCGGGTTCGTGGATTCTCCCGAATGGCTCTCAATACCTCGAGTCCGGCCATCTTGGGGAGGTGCAGATCGAGCAGAACCAACTGCGGCGGGCTGCGCAGGTCTCGACCGGCGTACGTCCCGCGTCCGAACATGTAGTCGAGCGCCTCAACCCCGTCCTTCGCCAACACGACCTCATTCAGGATATGGCTCTTGCGCATCGCGCGAAGCGCAAGCGCCGCGTCATCCGCATTGTCTTCGACCAACAGAATGACCTTGGTCTGGTTCATCGACTCGGCTCCGGTGGCCCTTCAAGCGTGAAACTGAATACTGCACCACGGCCGGGGTGCGCCTCGGCCCAAATGCGCCCGCCGTGTCGTTGCACTATGCGTTGGACCGTCGCCAGCCCAATGCCGGTGCCCGAGAATTCATCGAAGCTGTGCAGACGTTGAAAGG
>JBEBIR010000433.1:0-3817 GCA_040080315.1 Gemmatimonas sp. | reverse complement strand
GACAGCCATGTGAGAGCAAGGACGGGAGGAGTGTCAGAAGCTCACGTCCAACGTGGCGAACACGGCCCGGGCTGGCAACACAAAGTATCGCACCGTTCCCGATCCGCTGACCGATCCACTGCCGTACTTCTGCGTGTCTCCGAGATTCGCGCCGCGCACGGTCAGCGCGTAGCGCGACCAAGTGGCGCGGGCCGTGGCATCCAGCGCGTGGAAATCGGGTAAGACTCGATCGGTGCTGGCGGTGTTGTCGAGGAACGCACGAGACTGATAGCGTCCTTCGATGGTCAGTGTCAGCGAGCGATTCGCCGTCAGCTCGAGTCGGTGCGCGCTTTGGAACCGTGGCGTGAGGAGCGGTTCGACATTGCGAAGCACAATCGGCGTGCCACGGGACGAGTCGGTGAAGGCCCGAATTCGATTCGTACTCCAAGCCGCATTTCCCGCCAGCGCTACGCGCGACGTGGCCCGCCAGCGCCCGTCAAGCTCCATACCACGCCGGAAGCTCGCACCCACGTTGCGTCGGAGCACCGAACCGGACGCCGTTGGTGCACCAATGCGCGCAATGTCATTGCGAAAGTCCATGCTGTAGACATTGACGTGCACTGAACCTTCAGGTCGCGTCCAGACCACGCCGGCCTCCGCATCGCGCACTGATTCTGGCTTCACTCGCGTGAAGTCCCCGTAATCGGCAACGTTCCCGCTGTTCAGGTCGTCTTCGCCGGCGAACAGGTCACTGCGTGTCGGCTCGCGCATGGTCACACCGTACGACGCGAACGCGCTCCATGAGCCGCCGAGACGCACGGTTGCGCCGGCTTTCGGATTGAAAAACGTCCAGTCGATGCTCCGTTCTTCAATACCGGCGCGCGGATCGGGCGAATAGCGGAAGCGAGTCCAGCGTGTTTGCAGGTCGGCAAACCACCGCACGCGCCCCTGGTCGAGCGACGCTTTGACAAACGCGCTGGCATCCTGCTTGTGACCCGTATTCTCGTACAGCGACGTCAGCAGGTCTGGTCGAAAGAACGCACGATGCGTGCGCGCGTACGTGTTGCCGTTCACGCCAAGACTGAGTTGGAGGTCGCGGCGAGTGACGTTGACCGCCGATGTCGATCCGTACCACGTGTGCGCCAGGCCAAAGCGATACCGATTGGGCCCGTCGAAGTAGTCGTAGTTGCCACTGGCCGAATTGCGATACACCGTCGTGCTCACCGTCGCCGCATCGGAGAGCACGTGCGAGACGGACAACGCGAGCAATTGCTGACCGAACTTGTCCAGCTCATCGATCGCCAGCGGGTTGTGGCGTCGATTCTGACGCAATTCCGCCAGGGTGGAACCGGTGTACGACAAGGTGTCGGCCATGAGTCCGGCCAACACCGTCGCCTTCACGATCGTGCGCGCGCCAAACCACCCGGCACCAAGGAATGCCGATCGACCCATCACGCCGCTGTGATCGCGGTACCCGTTCGTACGCAGCGCGCTGATGCGACCGTATGCCGCGAAACGGCGGTCGGTAAGTCCCGATCGGAACGACGCACTTCCGCGCTGTGCGTCGAATGAACCGAGTTGAACACTGGCGTCTCCGCCAGCCTCTTTCAGCGCGACGGGCGTCGTTTCGAAATTGATGGAGCCCGCGAACGAGGCCGTCCCGGCGGTGCTGGTGCCAACGCCGCGCTGCACTTGCACGGATTGCACGTTCGCCATGAGGTCAGCGAAGTTGGCGAAGTAGAGGACCTGATCCTCCATGTCGTTGAGCGGGATCCCGTCAATCGTGATGTTGATGCGCGTCTGGTCGAGACCTCGCAATCGGAGATAACTGTAGCCCCAGCTGGTGCCGGTTTCGGTGTGCGCCGTCAAGGACGGCGATGCGCCTTGCAGCAACAGCGGCACGTCCTGCCCGAAGTGCCGCTGGCTGATGACCTCGCGCCCGATGGTCGTTTGCGAAATGGGCGCCGCATCACCGGCTCGTATCGCCGACACCAGCACGCGTTCGATACGCTGGCCCGTATCGGCGCGCACGGTGCTATCGCGGCGCGCCGGCGGTACGGTTTGCGCAGGGGTCGCCGCGGGCAGCAACACCACGACCGCAAGAGCGGCCAGACACAACGAGCGCCCGTGGCGCACGCGCATACGCTTGAACATCGAATGGACTCCCTACGCCGGTACGAACCGGATCAGGTTCTGCGGGACTCTCTCAGCCTGCGCGCGACAGTGCGGCAGGCACCCCGGTCTTGTGAACAGGCAAGATATCCACGCGGTCCGCGCGCGCGCTACCTTCACCCGCATGTCCGACGACATTCTCAGTCTGTGCGCCTGGATGACGGCGAATGGCAGTTCGTGCGTCGAGCTGTTCGGATTCATCACCGGCGTCCTCAACGTCTGGCTCGTCACACGCGAGAGCATCTGGAGCTGGCCGATTGGCGTGCTCAACGCCGGATTCTATATCGTCGTGTTCTCGCGGACCGGACTCTACTCGGATACCGGTTTGCAAGTCGTGTATCTGGTGCTGTCGTGCTACGGCTGGTGGCATTGGGCGCGCGGAGGCGCTCGCGACACGCCGGTCGTCGTGACACGCGTTTCCGTCCGGCTTATGGCGCTGCTGGCCGCGATCAGTGTGGGCATCTGGCTCGTGCTCTCGACCATCACCGCGCGTATCCCCGGCTCGGTGCTTCCGCAGCTCGACGCTGCGCTCGTCTCGGTCAGTCTGATCGCCCAATGGATGATGACACGCAAGCTGCTTGAGAACTGGCTTCTGTGGATCGCCGTGGACGTCGTGTACGTTCCGCTCTTCATCACGCGCGGACTACGGCTGACCGCCGTGCTCTATGCGGTGTTTCTGGTCCTGGCCATTATCGGTTTCGTGCAATGGAAGCGATCCGCCAATCGAACGAGTCTCCTCGCATCATCCGCGTTGTCCTGACCGGCTCGGAGTCGGTAGGCAAGACCACGCTCGCCGGTCAGCTGGCCGCTCACTATAGCGCCCTGCTCGTGCCGGAATTCGTGCGGGACTATGCGGCAGCCAAAGGGGCCGCGTTGGACTTCCGCGATCATGGCCCCATCGCCAAAGGGCAGATGGCGCTGGAAGACGAATACCTGTCCCGTGCGCGAGCCCGCGGCGACACGTTGTTGATTCACGATACCGATCTCGTAAGTACCGTGGTGTACTGCCACCATTACTTCGGCCGCTGCCCGTCGTTCATAGAGGAAGCCGCCGTCGCCCGACGCCCAACACACTACCTGCTGCTGGATATCGACACCCCGTGGATCGCCGACGGCGTGCGCGATCGCGGCGATCGACGCGGCGAATTGCAGTCGCTGTTCGAGTCCACGCTCGAACGCCTGAACGCACCCTATACGCGCATTGACGGCGACTGGCCGTCCCGCCTCACCCGCGCCACTCAAGTGATCGACTCAGTACTCAGTACTGAGTACTAAGTACTCAGTTCCACCCCTACCCCAATCCCGCCGTTCGACGTTCTGAGCCGCGATTCAAACTTGAGTCGCGTTTGTGCCGCGAGCTGGCGATCCGGCACCAGCAGCCCGAGACGCCACTCCCGACCACCCGCGCGCACGATGTCACCCAGGCGCGCGTAGAGCGAACGCAGGTCGAAGCCCTCGCTCACGCGCAAACCGTACGGGGGATTCGTCAGCACCAAGCCTTGTGGACCAAGCGCCGAGAGATCGACCGCCGAAATCGCCAGCTGTTCAATCTCGATATCCGACGCGACACCCGCCCGCTCCGCATTCGCGCGCGCGGCGGCACACGCACCCGCGTCGCGATCGCTCAGCCGGATGGGCACACCAACCGCCTCGCGCGCGCGAATGC
>JBEBIR010000432.1:0-3822 GCA_040080315.1 Gemmatimonas sp. | reverse complement strand
TTTCATCGGACGCGCATTCGGCCGCAGTGAGTTCTCCCCGTTTGGCGCCGACGGGCATGGGTGTCTGGGCGTTCCGCTGGTGCACTTTCTGGGGCGCATCCTCGTTGAGGAACTTTGCCACGGATATTCTTGGCATGTGACGCGTGACGGTCCGCTTGAGCGCGGGACACGACATCGTCATCATTGGCGACCTAGTGCCACACGACAGATCGTGGTCACGGCGCTCGCTTCGACCGATCAGGCCACCGAGTCCCGGCGGTGAACGCCATCGCGCGCGCGGAACTGTGGCTGGAAGGACTGACGCTTGTTGTCGTAGCGGCGCCGGCGCTTCGCGTGTTGCTCAAGAGGCCCGTGCGGCGCGAACTCCGCGCGCATCCGGTGCTCGGGGTATTCGCTATCGGCGCGGGCGTGCTGACACTGGGGGTGATGGCCTGGGTGAGTCTCCATTCGGATGTCTTCCGGCGCAGCCTGGTGGTGGTCGCCGTGGTCGGCGCATTGGTCGCGGTGTTTCGCGCGCGCGCGAGCTTCGGTGTGTCGCGCGGCCTTCCCCCCGGTTCACTGGGATTGGCGACGTCGATGGACGCCATTGGCGATCCCGACTTCTACGCGCACGCGGAGGGTCGATGGGGTCCGGTGTTCAAGATGCGCCAGATTCATCGTCCCGTCGCCTGCGTCACCGACATGGCGCTTGCGCAGCAGATCCTGCATCAGGACGACGGAGCCCTGGGCCAGTCAGACTGGTCGTTCAACCGCCTCGTTCCCGCTGGTTATGTCGAGTACATGAACGGTGACGTACACGCAAAATACCGCGGCCTGTTGGCTGCCGGATTCACCAATGAGATGCTGGCGGATTGTCGGCCCACGATCAGGCTCGCCGCCAGACGACAGCTTGAAGAGATGGCCAGACAGAGCGGCTCAGCGGGCATCCATCCGGAACCGTTCCTGTTGCCGGTGTCACTGGCCAGTCTTATTCACGGCGTATTTGGCGTGTCGCGTGACAGCGAAGCCGGTGCGACACTCGAGTCGCTTTTCATCCAGCTGTTGCGCCCGGTGGAGTTGTTCCTGCCGACGCCGCGCGTCACACAGCAGACCTTCGAAGCGCTACACACCGCCGTCCGTGATCTGGCGAGTGATGGCCGCCGGCTGTCGCACGTACACGCGCACGATCATTCGGTCCTGTCCGCGATGATGCGGGCGCATCCAGCGGACGCACTCGATGCGACGGTCATCGGCAACCTGATACTCATGGTGAAAGAAGGCAGCATCATGGTGCGCGGTCTGCTGCGCTGGTTGCTGAAGCGATTGGCGGAAGACCCCCAGTGGGCAATGCAACTGCGCGCTAGCGAGGGCGACGCCGCGCGGCTGGACGCACTGGCCACCAGTTTCGTGCTCGAAACGATTCGCCTTCACGAGAATCGCTATGTCTATCGCGTCGCCGTACGCGACCTGCGTCTCGGACCGTACACGGTGCCAGCGGGCTGGCTGGTGCGTCTGTGTCTGGGAGAGGCGCACGAACATCCAGCACGGTTCCCGTCGCCAAGAGCGTTCCAGCCGCAGCGATTTGTCAACGGGGAATACGATCGTGAGTCCTTCTGTCCATTCGGCGCGGGCCAACACGCCTGTCTCGGCGCGGATATCGCCGTCGAAATTGCCAAGACGTTTGTCCGGGAAGCGGCCCTTGGCTACGACATGTCTATCGTACGTGACGGTGCCCCGTGGCGTATCAATAGACACTGGGGACTCTGGCGTCCGAGCCTGCAACTGCATGTCACGGTGTCATCGCGTGTAAAGAGCGCCGGCACGCAGTCTCACGTCAGTATGCCGACGTGAACTTCAGCACCGACACGGTCATCCGTTGGATGCTGCTGCTGGTGGCCGCCGTCCCCGCCATTCGCGTCATCCTCAAGCGCCCCGTGCGCGACGAGGTGGAAGCGCGACCGTGGCTGGCGCTGGTGATGCTGGCCGGCCTTGGCGCCGCGATTGCGCTGATTCGCTGGAGCGAGTCCCTGTCGGAGCGTGCGCGCTGGATACTTCCGGTTGGGGCAGCGGTGTGCACGGTGATGTTCTTCCTGCGGGCGCGTCCCACCTTTGGTGCACGCCACAAACTTCCGCCGGGATCATTGAGTCTCGCCGCCTCGCTGGACGCCATTGCACAGGAGGACTTCTACGCCAACGCGGCACGGAAATTCGGACCTATCTTCAAGATGGCGCAGTTTCATCGACCGGTAGTGTGTCTCGTCGATCTGCCGATCGGACTCGCCGTGCTGAGCACGCAGGAACAGCGACTCGCTCCACCGAGTCTGCCGTTTGGTCGCTTGTCACCGGGGAACTACATCGAGTTCATGCACGACGAACAGCACGCGCGGTATCGCGGCATCTTGCGCACCGCCTTGAGTGGGCGTGTGGTCTCCGAGTGCCGTGACGGTGTGGCGGTGGTGATGCGCGAACAACTCGACGCGATGAGGGCGCAGGACACGGGGATGGGAGTTGATCCGCAGAACTCGCTGGCGCGCATCGCCGTGGTGAGCATGCTGCGCGTCATGTTCGGCATTCCCATCGACGATGCGCGCTTGGATGAGATGCAGCAGTTGTTCAACGCGCTCGGGTCGCCGCGGGCGTTTGCGGAACGTCGGCCCGAAGAACGCGTGGCCACGTTCAGCCGATTGACTCGTTGTTTTCACGAGGTTGGCGACGCGATCCGCATCCAGCTCCGGGACGGCGAGCAGCCGGCGAGATCGGTGTTGAGTGAAATCCTGCGCGCTGATCCGGCCCACCTGGATGACGAGATCCTGCTGGGGAACCTCGTCCTGATGGTACATGTCACTCGCAGCAATGTGCACGGCCTGCTGGGATGGATTCTCAAGGAGTATTTCGACCATCCCGACACCGCGCTCATCCTGCGAGCCGCGGCCAGCCCGGGTACCGTCGGCCGTTCACGCGTCGAGGCGTTGGCCACGAATTTCGTGAATGAGACGCTGCGCATGCATCAAAGCGAGTACTTCTATCGTGAGGTGATCGAGGCCCTGTCAATTGGTGGGTTCCGCATTCCGAAGGGCTGGCTGCTACGCATTTGCGTGCGCGAATGTCACGACAATGCGGCCGTCTTCCCGAATCCGAAGACCTTCCGTCCGGAACGATTCGACGGTCGCCAGTATGAGAAGTCGGAGTACTGTCCCTTCAGCGACGGAACGCACTCCTGCTTCGGCGCGGGGCTGGCGGTCATGATTGCGCGCACGCTGGTGGTGGTGCTGGCGCTGGATTTTGACGGGCACACGGTGTCCGACGGTCCGGTCGAACGCGCGGGCAATCGTCACTGGAGTCATTGGCGCCCCAGTCGATCATTCCGCGTCGCACTCGCGCGACACGACCGCGCGCCCGCTACCGACTCGTAGACGCTCGTGTGCGCTGCGCGGCAAGCGCGGCGCGAATGCGCTCAGGCGATGCCGGCAGTTCATCGATCCACACACCGCACGCATCATGGATGGCGGCCGTGATGGCGGGCACAATCGGGATCATGGTGATCTCCCCAATCCCCCGCGCTCCAAACGGCCCCGCCATCTCGCGATCCTCGACCGCGATGATCTCGATGACCGGCACCGCATCCACCGATGTGGGCACGCCACAGCCCTCGAATCCGGTCGCCACCGGCATCCCGCGCTCCATGCGGCATCGCTCCTGCAATGCGTACCCCTGCCCCATCACCACACCGCCTTCCACCTGACCTTCGAAATGCACTGGGTTGATCACGCGCCCGGCGTCAACGGCATTCACCACACGCATCTCCGAGACCTGACCGGTGCCAACGTCGACCGCGACATCCAC
>JBEBIR010000431.1:0-3827 GCA_040080315.1 Gemmatimonas sp. | reverse complement strand
CCGAGCTGCGTGTCGATCGCGGACACGCGCTCGATCAGGAGCGATTCAACGCGATCGTCGAGTGGCTCGTGGACCGCGTAACCGATCCGTGAAAAGGGGGCGCCGAACGCCCCTAGCCTGCTCATGTACGCTCCGCGATCAGCCCCACAATCGCTGCGACGCCGCTGAGCACCAGCGCCCCAATGCCGCTGACCGGGAGACGCAGCAAGTCCGGGAGCTCGCACACGCCGCTTCGCGCATTCACATCGAGCCGGATCGTCGGGCCAGCACGCTGGACCGGTTCTCCGTGCAGAGCGATGCGGCTTCGTCGCCGCCCTTGAGAGTGACGGTCCAGGTGACGGGCGTACTCTGGCTGATGAGGTTGGACACCGGGAAGCCGGCCACACCGCTCAGGTCGGGCGTACTGATGGTCGTCGGCGAGCCGTCAAGGTACGCGTTGGACGCCTGGACCTTCACCGACCTCACGCCGTCACCGTAAAACAGCTCGACGGTGCCGTTGTAAGGGGCGGCCACGGTGCCCAATGACGCCCGCACCCATTTGTTCGGACCCGATAGCGACGTCAACGACGGCAGATTCATCACCGGAGGCAGCACCATGGAGCGCGGCGCAAACGTATGGAATGACGCCGAAGCGGCGCGATAGGTGTTGGACCCCGCACTGATCACCGTCAGATGGTGGTAGTCACTCGCGGCTTGCATGTTCGGGGGAATGCCGAAGACGTTGGGCGCGAATCCTTGGGTACCCGACACATAGAGTTCGTTGACCGTGCACTCGCTTCGCGTGAGGTACGTAATGGCGTGCGTCACCGACTCCCCGCCTCCGACCACCCCACTGATCGGAAATACATTGCGCAACACGGCGAACGACTCCGCGCCGATCAGATCGACGGGGTCGAGGGCATCACCATTGGCCATGTTGAGATCCCGTCGAATCAGTGCACGGAAGCCTCCGCCCGGCTGACTCCACGCCACCAGATCGTGCGAGCCCGCGCGGACATTGTAGATCGAAAAGTCCGACGCCGCGAACGTTGACAAACCCGAGCCGCCGCCCAAGAGGTAAAGCCACTGCTGTGCGACGTCCGTGTGCACGGCACGTCCGCGGATGGTTTTCAGGCCCGGGGTCGGCGGACACATGTTGATCGGTCGGGCGGTCAGTTCCGATTGCGTCAGGTATCGGACCACCAGCGGCTGTGCGGGCGAGGCGTAGGCGAAACCACCCTTGCCCTGCGTCACCGAAAATCGAAAGGTCCCGCTGACTGGATCCAAACGCAGCCACGGGCCGCTGCCATCCTGTCCAGCCACCCAGGCCGGCGCGTCGCAACTCGACCAATCCAGCAGCACGTTGCCGGCGGCAGTCGACGCTGCGCGCACTTGCACGGGCACACTCGCCACCCGCACCGCGCTCGAGGTGAGCAAGCTTGGCTGCGCGCGAAGCGCCAGGATGTGCGTGCCCGCAAGCGCCGTCACGGTCGCCGAGATGTCCAGTACCACCGTGTCCGTCCTTGTCGGCGACGGCAGCACGGTGACTGAAAGTCCAGCCGGTGCATTGTCAACCGTGAAGGCGACCTCACCAGCATAGTCGGTGCGCGCGATTGCCACCGTGCTCCTCACCGTGGTGCCCTGAAAGATGTCGACGGTCGCAGGCAACGCCTTGAACTCGATACGCGCTTCGGTGACGGTGAGTTGGATGTCGGTGGTCGCGTCGGGTACGCCCGCCGCGCGCGCGCGAACACGGATCGTTGACGTTCCCGGACTCGCCGCGGCGGTGACCTGGACGATAAGGGTGCTCACCGTGGTACCAGGAATCACCGGCTGTGGGACGGCCACGACACCATGCGGCAGATTCTCCGCCGACAATACGACAGCGCCAACTTGCCCGGCGCGATTGACGATGATGTCGGTCGTCACGGTGGCGAGCTGGGGCGCGACGAGCGGATCGCCGGCGAGAAGTTGCAGGGGATCGTTGATGACGTTCACGGTGAGCGGAACGACACGGTCGGTGACGCCGGCGCCGACGCCGCGAATGGCGACCTGATATGTGCCGGCCGGCACTGTCGATGCGACGGCGATCGTGAATGGCGTATTCGTGCCGCCGGGAGGAGCGTTGTCGAAGATCGCGCTGATGCCCGTCGTGCCATCCAGCGCGAGCGAGATTGGCAACGTGTAGTTGGTTCGCGCAATTGCTGCGGCTGCCCGCGCGATGCCGCCGCGCGCAATCGTGACGCTGGGAACAGACACGGACAGGCCGTATGCGAGGATGGGCGCGATACTGATGGTCACTTGCGCCGTCACGTCGCGTGAAGGGCTGGCGTGACCACGAAGCCCGAGATTCACCGTGCCGAGGCTGGCGGACGAATCGACATGAAGTCGCAGCGTGGCCGTCGTGATCTGGCCATTCGTCTGCTCATTCAGGAGCGTGGCCGTCACCCCGTCCGGCACGCGTTCGGTGGTCAGCAGTACCGCGCCCGCAAAGGTCCCGCGACGAGCGAGCGTGACGACCACACTGGTGTCACCTCCGGCGGGTATCGTGATGGTCTCGAACGCCACCCCAACCGAGAAAAGAGGCTCGGGGTTGGTAGGTCCCTCGAGGACGCTATCCAACTTCGAACACCCGGCCAACATGAACGCGCCGATGAAACCGCACCTGAACGTGGCACGCGCGAGCCGGGCCCCGCTACACGAGCGATTGGGCACAATGGAACGAATCGGCAACGGTGCACTCCTCATGCGTCACTGGTGGTTATTGCATTCTGAAGCCGCCGCGGCGAGTTGGCAAGCAGCGGCCGAGCCGCGGCCGCCGTCTCCCGGTAGCGGCGGCACACCCCTTGCGAGCGCCTCCTGTTATCTGCAGTCTGCGCTCCATGCATCGTCGCGATTTCCTTGTTTCCACCGCGCTCGGCACGGCCGGCGCCATCGCCAATCATATGACGTCGGATACTGCCGACCACGCCGTGCCTCCTGCAACCGACGCGAATGCACTGCGGCCGGAATCCGTCCGTGCCACCAGAAAGATCCTTGTCGCCGGTGGCAATTTTGCGACGCCGTTCATTCGTTACATGGCGCAACTCACCGGAAAGGCCCGCCCGCGCATTTGTTATCTCCCCACTGCGTCGGCGGACAGCGCCGAAGGGAGTCTGACGTTCTTCCGGCATTGCGCTCCGTTGAATGTCACGCCGTTCGTTCAGGAAAGCTTCATCGAGAGTCTGACCCAGCAACAGGGTTGGGATGAAGTCCTGCTGTCGATGGACGCGATTGTCTGCTCGGGTGGCAACACCCTCAATCAGCAGGCGATCTGGAGGGCCCAGGGGATCGACGTGGTGCTGCGTGAGGCCTGGGATCGCGGCATCGTGCTGGGCGGCGCGAGCGCCGGATCCCTCTGCTGGTTCGAAGAGGGCACGACGGACTCACGCCCGAAGGCCCTGTCCATCGTGAGGTGCCTGGGCTTTCTCAAGGGCAGCCATTCGCCGCACTACGATTCGGAAGCCGGACGGCGTCCACTCTACCAGAAACTGATCAGCTCCGGCGAGATGAAGCCGGGTTACGCCTGCGACAATGATGCCGGGATCTACTTCGAAGACAACGAGGTGAAGCGCGTGGTCTCGGCACGCGCCGCGGCCAAGGTGTACCACGTGAGCATGGTCAACGGGCAGATCAACGAGCGCGTGATGACACCGGAGCCGATCGCGTAGTCATAGTCGACCCGCGCGTGCATGGAGCACGGGTCGCATGGCCGCAATTCCGGTGCAAAGAGTGAGAGCTGATCGGGCTCGGCGAAGACGCAACGGAACGGTGACGTTCCGCACCCGCGGCCGCCACACCAATCTTTG
>JBEBIR010000430.1:0-3829 GCA_040080315.1 Gemmatimonas sp. | reverse complement strand
TCCTTGATTCAACTGCACCAGCTCGTCGATGGCCTTGCGGATGGTGACCTCTCCCTGGCGCACCACCGGGACCACCATGTAGCGCATCTTCGGATTCGGATCGAAGAGGGCATGCACGGCCGCATTGGCGACTTCGATTGGCTCCGGATAGTTGTCGTACTGCCCCATCGCCGTAACCATGTTGCGCATCTGCGGCTGATACGGTGAGTCGGGGTGCGCGGCCACGGCGCGTTCGATCTGTGCGATAGTGTTCTTGCCAATCTCCGATCGGTAGTTCCCCGGCTCGATCAAGCTCACTTTGACGCCGAAGCGCGCGAGTTCGGCCGAGAGAGCGTCGCCGTACGCCTCCACCGCGTGCTTGCTCATGCTGTAAGCACCGAGCAGCGGACCCGAGAGAATGCCCGAGATTGAACTGATGTTCACCACGCGGCCTTTCGATTCGATCAACATGGGCGCGAAGGCCTTGGTGATACGAAAGGGTCCGAACACATTCACGTCGAACAGTGACGTCAGTTCGCGCTCCTCCATCTCGATCAGCGGTGCGATCGCGGCCACGCCGGCGTTGTTGACCACGCCCTGCAACCCGCGACCCGCGCGGCGAATGGTCTCAACGGCCGCGGCGATATCGGCGGGCACCGTCACGTCCAGCTTCACCGCCTGCACGTTGGCGATCGCGTTGAGCGCCTGCAGATCCTCCGGCTTTCGCGCGCCGGCATACACGTGGTACCCGCGCGAAGCGAGTGTCTCGGTGATGGTGCGCCCGATGCCGCTGCTGGCACCGGTCACCAGAACGGCAGGTTTGGTGGCCTGGGCCGACTGGCCCGACAGCGACAGCACGGGGACACCCAACCCGATGTGAAGCACCAGCAGTGCGCCGGCCAGGCGAAGCGGCGAGAGAACGCGTTGGAGCAGCATGAGCAGAGTCGTGAAAGGTGAACGGCGGCCAATCGCCGCCAATGGGAATTGGACTCCTACTTCGGATCTACAGTTCGGTACGCCGCCACCACCGCACGCTCACCATCGACACCGGGCCGCGCATTGCCATGCTCCATGCCGACAATACCGGCGAATCCACGCTTCTTCAGGTGCGCGAAGACGTTCGCAAAGTTGATCTCACCGGTGGTCGGTTCCTTGCGGCCCGGATTGTCACCGACCTGCACGTACGCCACTTCGCTCCACGCCTGGTCGAAGTTGGGGATCAGATTGCCTTCCGTGATCTGCTGGTGATAGATGTCAAACAGAATCTTGCACGATGGTGAATTCACAGCGCGGCAGATTTGAAACGCTTGCGGAATACGCGTGAGGAAGAGACTCGGATGATCCCGACGATTCAACGGTTCGAGCACCATCACGATGCCGTGGGGCTCAAGCTTCTTCGCCGCCGCACGCAGAATCTCCACCGCGTGCGCCGTTTGATATTCGGGCTCCAGTTTGGGCGCCACGGTGCCCATCACGACCGTCGCCCACTTGGCACCGACACGCTTCGCCACCTCGATCGACGCGTCCACGTCTTTCAGGAATGACTCGCGAAACGACGTCTCACCGGCCGCGAACGTCATCGTCCATGCCGTATCGGGGTTAAGCACGAACACCCCCATGCGCATGCCAAGTCGCGCCAGTTCCGCGCCAATTCGCTCTTGTTCTGCCACAGGCCGACCGCGCATGCCGTTGTCTTCGAGCGAACGGAAGCCTTGCGCTTGCATCCAGCGTAGCTGCTCGATCACATCGGCGCCCGCACTCTCACGAAACATGCCAAAGTGCGGCGCGTAGTCCAGCGCGAAGGGCGCAGACGCGGAGGAGCGGTGCGGAACGCCTATCCCGATCCCCGCCAGCGAGAACGCGGCCGTCGCTCCGGTCCGCACGAAATCGCGTCGTTCCATGGTCACCATCCCTCACTGAACGTGCGCTGCAAGGTGGTCTCACCCGGCGTCGGCACCGCTGGCGTGTCGAGTGGTCCCAGTGCGAATGTGGCAGGGAGGATCGACAAGTTGGACTTCATGAGGTCGTCCCACGAAATCGACTGTCCGGTATATGCCGCCTCACGACCGAGAATCGCCGTCAGATTGCTTTCGACGACCTGCCGTCCTTCGTTGAGCGGTTTCCCGGCACGAATGCTGGCGACGAGATTGCGATGCTCCTCAACGTACGGGTTCATGCCCTCCAGACGCGCGTGTTTCCACGCCTTGCGTCCTTCAATCGTGTCGTACGCGTTGCTGCGGCCAAGCGTGCCCTGGAATGCCTCGCCGACGTTGCTGGCAGTGCCGTCTTGCTGGCGGCACATGGACAGAATGTGTCGACCCTCGCTGTATTCGAAGTCCACGGCGAAGTGATCGAAACCATGCCCATACAACGGATCAGTCCGTGTTTGCCGCCCGCCCATCGCCACCGCGCGCAGCGGATGACCGCCCATCACCCAATTGGCGACGTCGATATTGTGCACGTGCTGTTCGACGATATGGTCGCCCGAGGCCCAGGCGTAGTACAACCAGTTGCGCAACTGAAACTCCGTGTCGCTCCATTCCGGCTTGCGCTTGTGGCTCCAGAGTCCGCCCTGATTCCAGTACACCTGTCCGCCGATCACATCGCCAATCGCGCCGTCGTGAATGCGCCGAATCGTCTCTACGTACCGCGGATCGTGACGACGCTGTGTGCCCGCCACGATCGCGAGTCCCTTCGTCTTCGCCATGTCGGCGGCGGCGATCGCGGCAAGTGCCGTCTTCACATCGACGGCCACGGGTTTTTCGGTGAAGATGTGCTTTCCCGCATTCACGGCCGCCGTCAGGTGCTCCGAGCGAAAGCCTGGCGGTGTGGCAAGGATCACGAGATCGCAATCGGTGGCGAGCACCTGCGTGAACGCATCGAATCCGGTGAAGCAGCGGTCGCCGGTCACCTTGTACGCCGCGGCGAAGCGCGCGTCTTCGGTGACCGTTTTCGCAAAACTTGCCCGCGCTGATGCAAGTCGATCAGGGAAGAGATCACCGAGTGCCGTGATCTGTACGTTGTCGCTGGCGCGTACCGCGTCGCGGGCAGCGCCTGAGCCGCGACCGCCGCACCCGATGACACCAATGCGAATAGGGTCGGCCGTGTGACGTCCGATGGCAAACGCGCGACGTGGAATGGCCAACGACGCGAGTGCGAGACTCGATGCTTCGACGAAGGTGCGGCGGGATACGGTCATGGGATCCTCACGATGCGGACGCCTGCAAATGGACCATCGGAAAGCCACCAACGACTCTTGGGGTCTTGTGGGTCAGTCTGGTTCCAACTGGGTTGTTGTCGCTCTCGCGTGGTCGTGGAGAGCGAGTCGAGCGGAGTACGGTACGAGCCACCACGAATCCACGGCGTGCCATCCATACCGGTCACCCACTCTCCGGCATTGCCAAGCAGATCATGCAGGCCGAGTCGATCGGCATCGCGCGTCGCGGCCGCGTGTGTGGAACCGTCCGCGTTGGCCGCGTACCACATGATTCGTTGACGCGCCGCTGGGTCCAGATCGGCGAGCGCCACATCGGCTGCACGTTGCCACTGCGCGTCGGTGGCGACGGCGTAGCGGCGGCCGGTCTTCTCCGAGAGCCAGGCGGCGAACTGCACGGCAGCAACGTGCGTGAGCGAAATCGCGGGCCAGCCACGGTGCCCGAACCCACGATCGGGTGCGCCATACGGTCTGGACGGTCGCGTGGTCGCGTCCACGCCCGCGCGCTGCTCGCGCGGCACGTCGAGTCGCAGGTAGAACACGTCATACAGTTCCCAGGGCACTTCCGTGACGCCAATCAGGAACGGCTCGACTGCCACGCGCACGGGTCCATCAGCTCCCGGCACTGTAACGTTC
>JBEBIR010000429.1:0-3835 GCA_040080315.1 Gemmatimonas sp. | reverse complement strand
GTTGTACTCTGCGAACTCCGCGCACTCTGTGGTCAAAACACCCGCGACGACCTTACCGTAAGAAAATCCTAATACCGCGGCCGCGTTGTCCGCGGCACCTTCCCGCAGTTGGCGGGCCAGTTCGCCGGCCATGTGCCCGGCGACTTGTCTCGCTTGATGAACTCGGGGTCTTCCGACGCGAGGTACACCATCAACGCCGCCAGCGTCGCATTGTGTTTGACATCATCGAAAACGACCTTGTCGAACGAGTCGCGATTGGTGTGCCAGGTATACGTGCCGTAGTTCCAACCCACCGCACCCATCCCGAACGACGGCGTACCGAAGCACGCGAATACCGCGCCATCGGTGCCGCCCGGATTGCCGGTGGGCACGTCATTGAAACTCCACGAGACCACGTTCGGGCTCAGCGAGTCGGTGAAAAAGCCCGGCAGTTTGCTGTACCACTGCTTGAGATGCCGGCCAATGTCGGTCAGTCCTGATGACGACAGCGACTGCACTCGACCCGTGCCGTTGTCCTGATTGAACAGTCCCTGCAGACCCTTCATGACTTCCGGATGATCTTCCGTGAACGCCGTGGAGCCATTGAGTCCCTGTTCTTCGCTGGACCAGTGGCCGACCATGATCGTGCGCTTCGGATTCGGATACGCTTTCTTGAGAATGCGCATGGCTTCCATGGCCATCAGCGTGCCGGTGCCGTTGTCCGTTGCGCCGGAGGAGCCATCCCACGAATCAAAGTGGGCCGACAGCATCACGTATTCATCGGGCTTTTCGCTTCCACGGATTGTCGCGATGGTATTGAACGCGGGTTGTTCGCCAAGCAGCGACGCATCGAGATCAAGCCGAACCATCGGCTTCTGGTTGTTCTCGGCCAGACGATACACAAGCCCATAGTCTTCGCAGGTCAGCGTGACAGCTGGCGCGATCTTGTTGTATGTCTCGAAGACCTCGATCACTCCCCATCCACCACTACCACCGGGTCCGGCACCGAAACCGCCGCGACCGCCGCCAGCGGCAGCGAGACTGGCGGCCGGTCCGCCGCCACGATCGCTTGCACCTGCCGCCGCGCCTCCACGACCACCCCCGCCACGACCACCGCCGCCCGCTCCACCCTGCGCGGCGAACGGATTGCCAAATCCGGTCAGCTTCGTGCGTGACGTGATCATGCCGGCCACACCTGCCTTCTCAAGGCGCATGCCGAGCGTGCCGGTGCCGAGTGCCATGGAGTATCCGGTGCCGCGATAGAGCTTCGTGCTGTCGGGGCGATTGTCCGGACCGTTCATGACTGCCCAGTCAGCGTTGTTCCGCGCGATGAGGGTGTCCATGCGCGCCTTCGACTCGGCCGTCGCGAACCGAATCCAATCTTCAGACGGGCGACAGGTAGGAAACGCGGGAGAAAGGAGTACGATCTTGCCGCGCGCCTTTGGCAACCAGGCGACGAATTCCGTGCTGTCCTTGAACTTGGGAAGGACAATCGCTTCGGCGCGCACGGGGACGGCTCTGGTGCCCGGACTCCAGGCCAACATCATCCCTTCAAGCGACCGGGTGCGCGGGGCGACGAGATCGATGTGCGACACGCCGCGTCGCCATCCGCGCCACGTGCCATACTGCTCGCGTTTGGCGTCGATGCCCCACGACTTGTATTGGGCGATGGTCCAATCGCTCGCCGACTTCATGCCGGGGCTCCCGGTGAGTCGCGGGCCGATGGAATCCAACAGTGTCTGACCCAGCTTCTGGACCATCGAGCTATCCATGCCGACGCTCCAGATGCGTTTGATTGCCGCGTCGTCGGTAGGGAACGTGGTGGGGCGCTGGGCGAAGCCTGAGGTGGCCGTGATCGCAGCGGCGACACTGACGGCCGTGAACCTGCGGAGAATGGTCATGAGCGGAGGAAACGAGAGACGGGAGGATGAAGACGGACGAAAGGTGCAACAGTTGATCATGCGCGTTCACGAAAGAAAACGCGATGGGGGCCGAGGGCGTTGTCTTTCGCGCTATTCGCCGGTCACTCCCGTCGACTTGGTCGACAAGTAGTGATGCCACAGCATGCGCGCGGCCACCGAGCGCCACGGGGCCCATTGCGACGCGAAACTCGTGAGCGTCACGTAGTCGGGCCGGACTGGCATTCGTTTCACGCGATGCACGGCATCCGCAAGCGCGAGATCGCCGTGGGGCCACACGTCGGGTCGTCGCAGGGCCATGAGGTAGTACACATCGACACTCCACGGTCCGAGACCGCGCATCTGCAGCAGCATCTCTCGACCTGCCGTGTCGTCGGCGCGCGATACGGCGCCAAGGTCGAGCCGTTGGGAACGAATGGCCTGCGCGAGACCGTGGCAGTACGCGGCCTTCTGTCCGGTGAATCCCATCGCCCGCAGTCCGCCGATGCCGAGTGCGTCGACGGTGTCCGGCGAGACGACCCCGACCGTGCCGCGCAGCCGTTCATACATGGTCTTCGCCGCTGCCAGCGACACTTGCTGCTCCAGTATGATGCGCACGAGCGTGGCAAAGCCCGGTCGACGCGCCCACAAGGGCGGCGGACCAAATCGCTTCACGATCGCGCCGAGGTCGGCGTCGCGTTGGGCGAGTTCGTGAACGGCGCGCAGCAGCGTCGACCGGGTGAGTTGTCTCATGAGCAACGTATACACGCTCTCGCCGATTGCCGCTATCGCCAGCGCCGAGTATGATCCATAGCATGCGTTGGCGCCTGACGGGACTGGTCGCGGGGATCGTTGTGCTTGCAGGTTTTGAAGGCCTGCCGCCGAACGAGCGCGTGAGTGCGCTGCCGCCGAACGTGTTGTTTGTGCTGACCGACGATCTCGATGCCGCGTCACTCGCACACATGCCCAATGTCAACGCGCTGCTGGCCGAGCAAGGCGTGTCGTTCGCGAACTACTTTGTCAGTGTGTCGCTCTGCTGCCCGTCACGGGCCACCATGATGCGTGGGCAGTATTCGCACAACACCGGCGTGCGAACGAATGGCGGCGGGAACGGAGGGTTCGAGACGGCATACGCCAAAGGCATCGAGCAGTCCACCATTGCGACATGGCTCCAGACGGCGGGCTATCGCACGGCGTTCTATGGCAAGTATCTCAACGGATATCCCCGTACCGCGCCGGATCACTATGTCCCACCCGGGTGGACTGATTGGGCCAGTGCCGTGCTTGGAAACGCGTATTCCGAGTACAACTACACACTGAACGAAAACGGGCGCTCCGTGCGATACGGTTCAGCGGCGTCGGACTACGGTACCGACGTGTATGCGCGGAAGGCGGCGGCCTTCATGCGCCGCACCGCCACGGAGCAGGCTCCGTTCTTTATCTATCTCTCCGTGTACGCGCCGCACGGGCCAGCCACGCCGGCGCCTCGGCACGCCGAACTCTTCGCCGGGGCCAGCGCACCTCGCACGCCATCATTCGATGAAGCGGACGTGTCGGACAAGCCACGCTTCGTGCGCAACCGGCCGCGCATCGGTGGGCGCGTGCAGGCGTCAATCGACACGTTGTATCGCAAGCGACTGCAGTCGCTGCAGGCCGTTGACGAGGCGGTGGCCAGTCTGATTGATACGTTGAGGGCGACCGGACAGCTCGCCAATACGTTCGTGGTATTCACGTCGGACAATGGATTTCATCAAGGTCAGCATCGCCTGGTCACGGGCAAGCAGACCGCCTACGATGAAGACATTCGCGTCCCGTTGATCGTGCGCGGGCCTGGCGTGCCGTCGGGGCACGTGGTGCAACATCTGGTGGGCAACGTCGACCTTGCGCCGACGTTTGCCGAGTTCGGCAAGGCGGTGACGCCATCGTTTGTGGACGGCCGTTCGCTGGTACCGCTGCTC
>JBEBIR010000428.1:0-3836 GCA_040080315.1 Gemmatimonas sp. | reverse complement strand
GCGCCGCCACGGGTCGCTCGGGCCTGAAGCGCGAAGCCTCCGGCGAGGAGCGGAAGGAGCAAGAGGCTGGCGACAGCGGCCTTACGGGTGCGAGTCATGCGGCGGCTTGAAGGAGGGAAGTACAGAGAATGCTGCTAGAGAGACACTTATACAGGCCTTCAGGTTTCATCCCGAGGCCGAGTGCCCAACACATAATCCACATGCCAGACGCGATCGTACTGCCGGATTCCGATGTCTCGCACCAATCCGGCACTCAGCAGCATCTCATGGGCTGGCTGCAAGACCCGCTGCAAGTGCGAGGGATAACGCTGCGTCAGCGGAAGCTGTTCGGCCAGTCGTTCGAGGGTAAGTCGCCATGATAATCGCCCATCGGCCCGGGCAACCTCAAGGATGCGGTACAAGCGGCGTGCCACAGGGGACGAGAGGGCGTGATAGCGGACCGAGGAGAGCGAAACCGTGTGGCGACCCGCCAAATTGGCGCGCATTGTCGGCGACAGAATGACTCGAGCATCCCCGGGTTCACCGGCCGCCAGGTTGCCAAACAGGTGCAGCTGCTCGCGATCGGCGACTCGCCGGCGCTGGACGGCCACCGCGCTCAGGATTGTGAAGCTCACGTCGGCATGGCCCGAGGAGGCCGACCAGTAGGCGCCCACGGACTCAAGCGTCGTGCGTTCCAGTCGCGCGAGTGCGCCGCGCAGCTGTTCGTAGGTGCGACCATCCGCGCGTCGACCCATGGAGCGCAGGAACGAATGCAGGGTGAACGACACGGCGCCATCGAACGGCGACCCGGCCTCGTTGTACCGATGCAGCAACTCGACGTACACGTCCTGATCGAACGTGCCAGGCAGCCGATCACCCGGCGCAGGAATGACGCGCCAGCGTCCTCCGTTGTCTGCCGTGAACGACACGGGGGTGTCGTCGGCGGAATCACTGAGACGGAAGAGCGGGAGCTCCTCGAGCGAGCGATCGAGGAAAACTCCACGGACGGCGGGTCGACGACGCGCAGCGAGAGTCATCAGGTGTGAAAGGTGGGCGTCGACGTTACGTTGGTCAACAGGTTCTCCCTCTGGCGCGCCGCCCTTCACTCTCTCGCCATGTCGCGCATTGTCGCGCTCGTGCTCGCCCTGTTCATTGTGGCGCCCATTGCGCTGTCGCAGCGCCAGCGGTTCGCGATCGAGCCCAACGTGCCGTACGACGGGCGGTTCACGTTCGTGCGGCTTCGCTACACACAGGGATTTCGCATGGCCTGGAGCGCCGACTATCCGCAGATGGAACGCAACTTCATGTCCATCCTCGGGGAATTGTCGACGCTCAAGCTGCACAAGAGTCAGAGCAATGTGCACACCCTCGACGATCCCGAGCTCTTCAAGTATCCGGTCGCCTACCTCACGGAACCCGGCTACTGGATGCCCACCGAGCAGGAGGCGGAAGGGCTGCGCAACTGGATCGCCAAAGGCGGATTCCTGATCGTGGACGACTTCTACTTCGATCGGCAGTGGGACGTATTCGAACGCTCGATGCGCATGGTGCTCCCGAACGCGCGGCTCTATCCGATGGATGTATCACATCCGGTGTTCAACACGTTCTTTCACATCAAGAGCCTGGTGGGGATGACGCATCCCGCCACCACCGACGCGAAAGCCGAGTACCTCGGCATCTACGAGAACAACGATCCCACCCAGCGGCTGCAGGTGATCATCAACTTCAACAACGACATTGGCGACTACATGGAGTGGTCGGGCGACGGCTGGTATCCGGTGAACCTGTCAAACGACGCGTACAAGTTTGCCACGAACTATGTGGTGTACGGACTGACGCACTAGCGAGTGTCCATCCTGAACGCCTGTTTCGCGACGGTGGAGCAACAGACGAGAGACGGAAGACGGAAGACCATGACTAACAGCGTCTGCGTCTGCCGTCTCCAGTCTTCCGTCTCTCGTCTGTTGTTCCACCATCGCGAAACAGGCGTTCAGGATGGACACTAGCGCGCCTACGCGAGCGTGATGACCTGCCCGGAGATGTTTCGGGCCAACGCACTGGCGAGAAACACCACGACATCGGACACCGACTCGCGCTCGACGTAATCCTTGTCGGCTCCCATGGTATCGAGGTTGGCGGCGGTGCGAATCTGCGTTGGTGCGACGGCATTGGCCCGGACGCCATGGGCACGTTCATCGGCCGCCACGGCACGCATAAGTGCGAGCACGCCGCTTTTCGCTGCCGTGTACGCTGAAATGCCCGCGACCTTTCCGCCCGGGAGTGCGGCCGCGCTGCCGAAATACACAAACGAACCCTGAGCCGCGCGCACCGCAGGCAGGAACGCGCGTGTGGCGTTGTAGGCGGTGTCGAGATTGATCGTGAATTGCTTCTGCCACGCTGCGGCGTCGGTACTGTCGAGCGGGCCGGTCATGCCAAAGCCGCCTGCGACACAAATGACCGCGTGGACTGCGCCGCCACATTTCTCGCGCGTCTGCGCGATGATCTCGGCGGCAGCGTTCGATGCGGCGGCCGTGTCGGCCAGATTCGCGCCGTGCGCGCTGGCGATGAATCCCTGTGCCGTGAGTGCCGCCGCGCGGGCCTCGACTTCTGTCGGTTGAACGTCAAGCAGGGCCAGTGTCGCGCCACGCCGGGCAAATCCGAGGGCGATAGCCTCGCCGACCTGACCGGCGCGTCCAACGCCAGTGATGACAATCAAACGACCTGAAAAATCAAGCTCAGTCATGTGCGGGACTCCTCAAAGAATTGCGTGAATCGCGTCCGAACAGGCGGCGAGACAGCGAGACAACCCGTCTGTGGTGTGATCACCCATATGTCCAATACGAAACGTGCGTTGCTTGAGCTGCCCGTAGCCGCCGCCGATGACGAAGCCGCGCTGCGCCACGGCCGCGACGACAGCGTCTCCGGTGATGGTATCGGGTAACGCGATCGCGGTGACCGTCGCCGAACGCTGACCCGCTGCCGCGATGACGGAAAACGGGAGAGCGGTGCTGGCCGCCAATTCGTTCACCCATGCATGGGTCATTGCGGCCATGTCCGCGTGACGTTGCCACCGCGCTTCGATGGTTTCCTGCGCGATCGCCGCACACTGCGCGGCAGTGGCGTACAGCAGCGAAAGCGCCGGCGTGTTGGGTGTCTGATACTTGTGCACGTACTGCTCGAACTCCACCAAGTCAAAATACAATCCGCGGGCTGTTCCTTCTGTCGCGCGGGCGATGAATCGCTGTGAGGCCACGCCGAAGGCGAGTCCGGGCGGCAGCGCGAGTGCCTTCTGCGATCCGGTCAGCACGAAGTCGATATCCCAGGTATCCGTCTCGACGGGCACGCCAGCGAGTCCAGTGACCGAATCGACCAGCAACGCGGCGTCGTACCGATGCACCAGTTCCACCAGCGGCGGAAGCGACGTGAGCGCGCCGGTCGATGTTTCGGAGTGCACCACTGTGACGGCAGCAAACGATCCGGCCTTGAGCGCCGCTTCGACCGCATCGAGATCGGGGACCTGTCCCCACGGTGTCATAATCCGATGTGTCTGACGTCCACACATGGTCGCGATCTGCGCAAAGCGCTCGCTGAAGGCGCCATTCACGAGCGCGAGGATAGGCCCAGGCGGTGTGCATCGAATGGCGGCTTCCATCAATCCGGTTGCTGACGAACTCGACACGTACACCGGGCGCTTCGTGCGAAAAATCGGGCGCAGTCCGTCCTGGATGCGCGAGAACAGTGCTTCGAACGCGGTCCCGCGATGCGGCAGCATCGGCGCCAGCATTGCCTCGAGTATCGGGCGCCGCACCTCCGTGGGACCCGGCAGGAAGAACGTTCCGAATGCAGGTGTGGATGTC
>JBEBIR010000427.1:0-3841 GCA_040080315.1 Gemmatimonas sp. | reverse complement strand
GTCTGGTTGCGGAACTGGGTCGGCGTGAGGCCGGTGGCCTCCTTGAACGCGCGGTTGAACGGCCCCAGCGAGCCGAAGCCGAGATCGAACGCGAGGGCGGCGACCGTGCGCGTGGCGTTGTCGGGCGCGGCGAGCGCGGCCTTCGCGGCCTCGATGCGGTGGGCGTTGACGAAGGCGGCGAAGTTGCGGTGCCCAAGATGGCCGTTGATGACCCGGCGCACGCGATGCTCCGGCGCGCCCAACTTTTCGGCCAGCGTGCCGATGGTCAGCCCCTCCGTGCGCCAGAGCGCATCCTTCTCCATCACGGCCGCGAGGCGGGCGGCGATGACGCGGTCCTGCGGATCGCCGTCGGGTTCAGGCGCCGCGACCGTGGCTGCAGTCACCCGTCCGAACAGGCCCGCGCGCAGCTTGAGGAAAGCGGCCGCCCCGGCGAAGCTGAAGGCCGCCAGGCTCGCCGAGCCGGCGATGCGATGCCACGCCGCGTCGTAGCCCATGGCTTCCGAAATCTCGAAGCTCGAGAGCACGATCATGTAGACCGCCACCGCGCCGAGGAAGGGTCCCCGCAGCTGCCGGCGCGCCTCGACGAGGTCGCCGCGCCAGCTGCGGGCGATGAAGAAGATCGCGTGCAGCGCCAGCACGGCCTCGATCAGGTTGTGGCCGATCCAGATCTTCTGCCGGACGCCGTCGGGCGCATCGGCGCCGGCCATGCCGACCACGAACAGCAGCGCCACCGGCGCCAGCGTGCGCCATCCGAGCTTCTGGTCCTCGAACAGCACGTACAGGAAGAGCCACGTGTATCCCGCGCCGGCAACGGAAAGGACCCACACTGCCGGCATGACGGGCGCGAAGATGACGTGCAGCGCCTCCGAGGAGTTGAACGCGTAGGTGATGGTGGCGAGGCAGAACAGCGCCCCGGCGATCCGGGCGTGGATGGAGACGCCTTCGCGCGCCAGACCGACCCCAGTCGCTGCAAGGCACCCGCAGGCGACGCCGCGGAGGAAGATGTCCCAGATGAGTGCGTCGCCAGTCATGCCCGGCAGCTCCTAGCATGCCGCGCGCGCCGCTTCGACATCGGAAAGGACGCCACTGGCCTCAAGCCGATCGAGCGCGGCGGCCACCAAGCGCGCGTCGGGCTCGACCCGTCGAAGCCGCAACTCGAGCTCCTTACGAGTGCGACGACCACGAGCCAGCGAGTTGAGTGCGCGGTCAACCAGGCCGGTAATCGTCGACGCGAGAAGGAGGCGCGCCAACTGCGCCGCATCGAGCGTCACGCCGATGCGCGTAGCGCCCGCATCGGCGAGTGCGTCAACCCCCACCACGCACTTCTGCCCGGTGGACAGCACCAGCGCATAGCGACCAGGTGAGCGCGGTGACTCCCGCAACTCCTGCACCGTGACCGCTTCCGCCGCCGACAAACTCGCCGAAAGTGGATGGGGCTCAGACGGAAAAAGAGCCGAGGGGCTACTCACAATGAGCCGTGGTGATCCGGGCACCACTTCCCACCGCGAGCGACCCCTCGGCCCTCACACGTGCGCATAAAAACGTCTCGCGCGACGCGCTACTCCTCCGGCTCCTCTGCAGGCGCTGCCGTCTCGGCGACCTTGATGCCGAGGACCGCCTTCACCTTCTCCTCGATCTCAGCCATGAGCGCGGGATTGTCCTTGAGGAACATCTTGGCGTTCTCTCGACCCTGCCCGATGCGCTGCGTGCCATAGCTATACCAAGCGCCGGCCTTGTCGATGATCCCGCTCTCCGAGCCAATGTCGACGAGCAGCGACGCGTGGCTGATGCCCTCGGCGTACATAATGTCGAACTCCGCCTGTTTGAACGGCGGGGCCACCTTGTTCTTGACCACCTTCACCCGCACATGCGAGCCGATCACCTCTTCCAGCTCCTTGACCGGTCCGATGCGACGAATGTCGAGCCGAACAGACGCATAGAACTTCAGTGCCTTACCACCCGTGGTCGTCTCGGGGTTGCCGAACATGACGCCGATCTTCTCGCGCAGCTGATTGATGAAAATCACTGACACCTTCGACCGCGCGATCGCACCGGTCAGCTTGCGCAGCGCCTGACTCATGAGGCGCGCCTGCAACCCAACGTGCGAATCACCCATGTCGCCTTCGATTTCCGCCTTCGGAACCAGCGCGGCCACCGAGTCGATCACGATCACATCCACCGCACCGGAACGCACAAGAATTTCGCAGATCTCCAGTGCCTGCTCACCGGTGTCTGGCTGCGAGATCAGCAGGTTCTCGACGTCCACGCCAAGCTTCTTGCAGTACTCCGTGTCCAGCGCATGCTCCGCATCGATGTAGGCCGCGACGCCGCCCTGCTTCTGGGCGTTCGCGACCACATGCAAGCAGAGCGTGGTCTTGCCGCTCGACTCGGGTCCGTAAATCTCGGTCACGCGACCGCGCGGAATTCCACCGACACCAATCGCGGCATCAAGATTGATCGCACCGGTAGGAATCGACTCAACGCGGACTTTCGAATCGGTACCGAGTCGCATGATCGAACCCTTGCCGCAGCTCTTTTCGATCTGCGCGACTGCGAGCGCCAGGGCCTTGCGCTTGTCGTCTGTCATCACTGTGCCCGCCATGGAAACCGCCGTCGTGAGAGGTGAAGCTGCCATGCCCTGGCTCGCGAGAATCTAGGGGAAGTGCCCGCCGAACCAAGACCCGAATAAAATACGAAGATACCTCGATGTGGACAACTGCGAATTTCAGGACGTTCCCGTTAATGGAAACGCGTTTGGAATGTGCCGAATTCGGACCTCGCGGCCCGAAATCAGCACTCCCACAACGTCAAAACGGTAGGTCAGGCCGTCGGAACCGAACCGATCGACCCACACGCGGGCAGACCGTCCAAGCTCCCGCTGCTTTCGGAAATGCACCGCCTCCACCGGCGACCCGAAACCGTCTCCTCGGCGCGCCTTGACCTCTACAAAGGCCACTTCTCCGCCCCGACGCATGATCAGGTCGACGTCCCGATGACCGCTGCGAAAGCGGTGGGCGACCACATCCCAGCCCTCTCGGCGCATCCATCGCGCGGCAATACGCTCGCCCTGCAGCCCAAGGGCCTGTCGTTGTTTCGTCATGGCCGCACAGTAAGGCCGATTCCGAAATCTCCTTCACCGAAAGCCCGCAACGCTGGTCATCCCAACGCAGGCGCCGCATCTTCGGGGCATTCAGCTCGATCTCATCTTCTCTGCCCTCATGTCACGACCCTCGCTTCCCGGTACGATTGTCGCAGGACTGCTGCTCGCCGCGACGACCTACGTGTCCTTTCGTCCTCTGGGGCCTGCGCCCGCGCTGGGTCCGTTTCTCGATCCGGCAAATGGCGTCTGGAGTACCGTCGGCACCGCAGAGCTGCCCGCGCGTGCCAATGCCGAAGTGACTGGACTCGACGCGGAGACTCGCATCGTCTACGACGACCGTGGCGTGCCACACATCTTCGCGAACTCCGTACGCGACGCGTATCGCGCGCTTGGATTCGTAGTGGCGCGTGATCGGCTGTTTCAACTGGAGCTCGCCACACGCGCCGGTGGAGGAACCCTGACGGAACTGACCGGATCGCGAGCGCTGGCGCTTGACCGGGACACGCGCGCCAGCGGCATGCCGGCGTCGGCGGAGGTGCGTCTGTCGCGCCTCGACACCACCGGATCCGCCTGGAAGCTTGCCACCGCATATGTCGACGGCGTGAACGCGTTCATTGCGACACTCACCCCGCGCGACTATCCCATCGAGTACAAGCTTCTGGGTCGCGCGCCGACGTCGATGGCGATGGTGGATATCTTCCATTTGTTGAATCGCATGGGCGCCACGCTCGCCACCTCAAG
>JBEBIR010000426.1:0-3842 GCA_040080315.1 Gemmatimonas sp. | reverse complement strand
CGCGATTCGGCGCACCGCCGCGCACGAAGTACAGCGTGCGGCCATCGCTGCTAAAGGCGAGCGACGTGATGTCCTGCCCATCGTCCTGCGTGAACGCCGTCACCATTCGCGCATCGGCGCGAGTGGAGTCGGTGACCCAGATGTTTCGCACGCCACGCGCATTGAGCACGAACGCCACGGCATTCGCGGCCGGAGCGGAAACGATGGTCGACGCGAACGGGGCGCCATCCAGCTCACGGATGGTGGGCTGCGCGACGGCATCGCGCGGCACCACGAGCAAGGCGATCATCGTCATGGCGACGCGCGTGCGGCGCGCCGACTGCGGTTGGATCGAGGGCATTCTCGGCTTCATCGGCGTCTCGCGCTGGGATTGGGGCCCCAGCAGCACCACGATCGCCTGCCGGGTGAGCCAAAACTACGGATCTTGGCGGGTGTCAGCCAGAGTGAACGTGTTCACACGCTGCGCGCACAGGAATGGGTCGTTGCTGTTGCGTTGTACATATTCCACGCGGACATTTGGGCGTGGACAGACTTCATTCGTGGCAAAAAGGAAGGATGTTGCATCGCGCGAGGCCATCCAGGCCGGAGGAGTCGTGACGGATTTTCGAAGACGTCTGCGCGGAACAATCAAGAACGCCCTTGTATGGGGAGTCGGCTGGTCGGTGCTCGGCTTCGCCGCGACGATGGTGCTACGGATAACGGGCATCGTGGATGCGCCGGTATCGGTGCCCGATGCCGTGACAATGGGCCTCAAGATCGGGCTCGGCGGCGGCATTGCGGGCACAGCCTTCGCGGCGTTCATCGCGTTCCGGTATCGCAACCGACGCATCCAGGACATCAGTTGGTGGAAGTTCGGGATCGGCGGCGCCGTCGTGACCGCCGTGAGCATCACCGGATTCGTACAGAGCGCGAGTCTGTTGGGGGGAAGCGGACTGGTGCCGTGGCGCTACATGAATCCGACCCTCCCGATGTTTGCCGTATTCGGGTTCAGCGTAGCAGCCATTTCCGTGAAGCTCGCGCAGTGGGCGACGTCGCGAGACGACGAGTTTCTCGGCGAAGAGCACAACGCTCAGTTGGCAGCCGGTGCTGGTGCAGTACCGTTGCCGCAGCGCGCGCGTGCGGAAGTCAATGCGCGGGCTGACTGATGCTGACATGAACAGATCGATCATCAGACGGCATTTCGCCCGCCAGATCTGGGTTCCGCTGATCTGGCTCGGCGGCGTTGCGCTCGTGCTCGACGGCCAGCGCTATCCTTCGTCCACACTCATACAGTCACAGCTGGAAACGGTGTCTCGCGGCACTCGGGTTGGTCCTTCCGTGGACCCTGATCAACATGATCATGATCCAGCCTTCCGGCTGGATCTGGCAAGATGCGTGAGGCAGGCTTCCGAGGATCATGGCAAACAATAGCAACCGGCACGCGGACTTCGTCCTGTTGACGCTCGCAATGAGCGCAACGGTGTATCTGGGCTTCTGGTTCACCTACTTTGGACCGATCGTGGCTGGAGCCTATCCCAAGAGCTCACCCCTCGTACACCTGCACGGATGGACTTTTTTCGCCTGGTACCTGCTGCTACCGCTTCAGGCCGCGTTGATCCGTACCAAGCGTGTTCGGTTGCATCGCAGACTTGGCTACACAAGTCTGGCGCTCGCATCGGTCATGTTCATCAGTGGCTTGACTGTCGTGGGCGTGCAAATGCGTGATGCGCTGGCGTCTGCAGAACCCTCGTTCTGGTCAGCGGCCGGTCCTGCGATCTTTGCGACCTTGATTCTTTTCGCGGCTTTCTACTCGGCCGCCCTGGTGCTCCGGCGTAACGGTGCGTACCACAAACGATTGATCATCGTCGCGAGCGCCGCCGGCATGGGAGCCGCCGCATTCCGAATCCTCGGGGTCGTCTTCGGCCAAGTGATGTGGGTCCTGCCGGCAAGCATTCTCATGACGAATCTCTTCATCGTCGCGGGCATGGTACTTGACCAGCTCCGGGAAGGCCGCATTCACCGGGTCTATCTCATCGGTCTCCCGGCCTGCGTTGTCATGGAACTCGGACTCTACCTGGCCACGCCGACGCCAGCGGGACAAGTCATTGCGCGAGGCCTTGCGTGGGTCGGCAACACACTCGGTTTCCTGTATTAGCATCGCGCGTCGACGCGAGCGCGTCCGTACATCATCGAAGGACTCTTCATGTCGCACACAACAGCCGCTGTGGTACTCGGTGCATCGGGATCGGTCGGCATCGCGCTGATCAGGAACCTGATTCGCCATGGATCGTTCAACCCCATCGTGACCCTGGCGCGTCGTTCGCAGCGCGATCAGGTCGCGATGGCACGCGATGCGGGTGTCGAACTGCGCGAGGTGCTTGTTCCCGCAATGCAGCCAGCCGAGCTGGAAACCGCGACAACCGAGGCCATTCGATTGGTCGACGGCGATGTCGTCGGGTTGAGTGTGTTGGGCATCGGGGCCGGCACGGCGAAGCTCACGATCGACCAGCACCGCGCGATCGATGTGCAATTGAATGCGGCCTTTGCTCGAGGGCTCAAGGCATCGGGGCGAGTGAAGCACCTGGCGTTCATGTCCGCCGTTGGCGCTGATCCCACCGCGGCAACGACCGGATCAGGCGCCGCGGGCATGGCGCGCTACGCGCGGGTGAAAGGCGAGGCTGAGGAGGCGGTGAAAGCGAGTGGTCTGGCGGTCGTGAGCATTTTCCGCCCGGCGATGATTATCGGATCGCAACACACGCCGTGGTTGCTCGAGAAGGTGCTCCCGGTGTTCTCGTTCGTGACGCCGGCGAAATTCAGATCGATCTCGGTCGAGCAGATCGCGAAGGCGATGCTCGCGACGTCGCTGGATACGCCGGCGACGTCGGAGGTGTACCACTACTCCGAAATGATGGCG
Organism: Gemmatimonas sp.; assembly: GCA_040080315.1. GTDB lineage: Bacteria > Gemmatimonadota > Gemmatimonadetes > Gemmatimonadales > Gemmatimonadaceae > Gemmatimonas. The sequence goes on along the minus strand of JBEBIR010000426.1, from coordinate 949 downwards.
TTGAGCCCGTGAGCATGACGAGCGGCCGGAGACGAATCGCGTCGGACTTCGAGCGCCGATGACGAACGAAGTCCTACATGCGGCGGCGCGCATGCGCTAACGCTGCAGACAGCGCAGAGTCGGCCGGGACCGCAATGCCCGGTTGCACGCCAGTGCCCTCCCAGTTCGTTCCCGTGATGGGGTTGATCGCCCGGCCACTCGGCACGAAGACCGAAAATCCCTCGCCCACCTGCTGCGGGCCACCGGGATGTGCGCCACCACCCGACGTCTCGCCGACGATCATCGCGCGTTTGCGACTCTGGAGGTTGTACGCAAACTCCTCGGCGGCCGAGAAGGTGCGCTTGCTCGTGAGGACGTAAATGGGTTTGTCGGGACCGAAGCGTTTGCCCGCCACCGAGCGCAGTGTGTAGAAATGCTCGGTGTTGTTGTCGGGTCGGTAGTAGAGGGAGTTGAGATGGACCGGCTCCTCACCGAACAGGTACGACGAGATCAGGCTTACCGCCTCCGGTGCGCCGCCGCCGTTGCGGCGGACGTCGATGATCAGCGCGTCGGCATCAGCGACGACGGACATTTCCTTCGCCACGGCCTCGGCGATCGCGCGGGCAGAATACGCGAACGAGCGAATCTCCACGTACCCGATATTGCCCGCGAGAATCTCCGCGCCGCCGATGGCTCCCGGCGCGAGTGCGCCCTGTGGGCGCGGCGCAGGCGCTGGCAGACTCCCATAGCGAACGCGCAGGTGCTTGTCGTGGCTGACGTCCTGGAGGTGCCGCGTCAGCGTGGCGGCGAGCTCCGATGCACTGGTTACGGACGTGTACTCGCCGTTCGCGCGCCGTGCGGTGATCGACTTGCGCATCTCCGTGGCCTTTGACGGGAAGACGTACGCGCGATCGAGCGCCTCCAGGATGCCATCGATCACCCGATCCCGTGCGCCCGCGCTGACCGTCGC
>JBEBIR010000028.1:0-16149 GCA_040080315.1 Gemmatimonas sp. | reverse complement strand
CCTCTTCACTTCCCGGTTGGTCGTCGACGCAGTGGGCACCATGAATCCCGCGTTTGACCTCCGAGAGCTTCAGCTGGCAACGGGCAGCCTCGCTCGCATGGCGGCGGACATCTGGCAGCAGGCGCGAGTCGTGCGCGAAGAGCCGCAGATGACGGCCGGCGCCAAACTGCCGACGCAGCATCCCGCGCACCACTGAGCTACAGGAGACGCGCCCGCGAAATGCGCATGCCTGCGACACGCGCTACTTCACGAGTCCCACCGCAACGACGCTGCCTTTGTCCACCTGACGCACCCACGCGACCAGCGTTCCCCCCGCAGCAGCCGCGACCGTGGGATACCACTGACCCGCTCCCGTGTCCGGCGCCTGCAGGTCCACAAACGTCGCTCTGCCTGACGCATCGACGCGTACCCGCGTCATCGCGAGTCGGCGCGTCCCACTGACGACTTCATCCCAGGCGACGACCGGATTTCCGTCGACACCAAGCACCATGCGCGGATGCGAAGTCATACCTCGGCTCGGAATGCGCACGCGCTCAGTGAAGGTACGGCCGTCGCGCGAGACGGCATAGAAAAGCGCCATCGTCGACAGGTCCTTGCCGTCGACGGGTGTCGGCCACACGACGTGCACGTGACGCTTCAGGTCCACGGCGATCGTCGGACCGTTGTCGGGGCACCCGTCAAACTTCCATTGGTCGTCGCCGACGCGAATGGGTGTCGAAAATGCGCGCCCCCGATCGCTCGACATGCTGAATGCGATATCGCGTTGTCCACCCGGAAACACATGACGCCATACCGCGTACACGTTGCTTCCGGTTGCGGCAAGCGATGTTTTGCAGCAGTAGCAGACACTCTGCGCAACGGTCAGCGCAGATTTTGAGTCAAGACTGCCGAACAACACCTTCGAGAGTCCCGCGCGCTCGGTGGGATCGGCCTTTGGCATCGGTTGACCACTGGCGGTCGCACCGTGCTTGTGCGTGGAATCGGCTGTCGCCATGCCGCGGTGGTCGAGCCACAGGACCAGCACACGACCGTTGGCATCGACGGCCACCGACTGCCAGCCGCGCGAACCGTCGGCCTCACTGCCGGGCACATTCGCGCTCGCGCCGAACGTGCGTCCGCCGTTGGTGGAGCGCGCGGACACGAGCTTCCAAGTCGAGCCGTTCCGGGTCGTCCATACCACGACCACGTCAGGCGTTGATCCCTTGCGCGGGACCAGCGCCACGTACGGCGGCTCCTCGCCACTCACGCGAGCGTCGCCGGCCACGACGTTCACTTGTGTAGGCGTCGCGAACGTGCGTCCGCCATCGCGACTGGTCGCGAGGAACACATCCATGCTACTGCTGGTGGCCGCAGAAAACGCGACGGCCACGAACTGACCCTCGGCCGCGATCGTGGGGTTGGCAGCAGTGCGACCCGCGACGGACAGCGTGATCGGTTGCGCGTGGGCACTGGCCGTCGAGGCGATCAGCAGTCCGACCAAGACGGGGAACATGCATCGTGAAGCGATGGACATGAGAATGGTCTCTGAAATCAGGTTACGAGCCGAGCGCGCGGCGGACGGCCGCAACCAGGGTGGTATCGCCCTGACGCACCGCGCCGATCGTCCGCCAGCGAATGATGCCGGCACGATCGATCACGAACGTCTCGGGGACGCCAACCGTAAGAAACTTGAGTGAGAAGTCATGATTCGGGTCGAGCCACATCGTGTACGTCATGCCGTGCTCGTTGGCAAAGTCGCGCACGTCGTTGCCCATACCGGCGGCATCAACACTTACACCGATCATCGAGACATCATCGGCCGCAAATTGCCGGTGCAGTGCCTCCAACTGCGGGATCTCCTCGAGACATGGCTGGCACCAGGTCGCCCACAGGTTCACCACCACCACTCGGCCCTTGAGAGACGCGAGCGTGACCGGTTGATCAGTCAGATCGACAGCAGAAAACGCTGGCGCGGCGGCCCCAATGCTTGGCGGCCGCAACGACGGTGACGTGTCGCATCCCGACGCAGGCATCGCCAGCAACACGACGATGCCTGCACGCGTCAAACGGTTCATGTGCGTCAGAAGGTGTACCGAAGGCTGCTGGAGTAGGTGCGCTGCGGAAATGGGTGGAACAGGAAATACTGCCGGTTGAGCAGGTTGTCCGCGCCGAGTGACGCGGAGACATGCTGACCGATGCGATAGTTCACGTGCGCGTCCGCGACAAACCACGCACTGAACCCCTGATACACATTCGGATTCTTGTCGGCGTTGTCGAGCGTGGTCCAAAGGGCACCGGAGTATCGGCCACCGCCTGAGAGGGCCAGGCGCGACGTCGGGCGATACGTCGCCACGAAGTTCGCGCGCCAGTCGGGAATGTTGGGCAGGTGCTTGCCGATGGCGGCATCAGCGGCGGCCGTCGCGCTGGCACGTCCTGACGTGGCAAGCGTCTTTGCATCGAGATACGTCGCGCTGCCCGACAGCTCAAGCCCGTGGATCAGGACATCGTGCTCAGTGAGCACAAGTTCAACACCACGAGCGCGCACGTGATCGACATTCGAAACGTAGGAGAACAGCGTGTTCGAACCTGCCACCAACGGCTTGAACTGCGAAATGATCGCGTCGTGGATATCATCGTTGAACACGGACACCTGGGCCTTGCCGCGCGCGAATGCGCGTTCGAACCGCAATTCCGTCGACAACACGTCGTCCGGCTTGAGATTCGGATCCGGCGAGGTGAACGTCGTACCCGTGGTCACCAACTGATAGAGCTCGGCGGCGGTGGCGAATCGGTACGCCTGCCCCAACGACGCGGTCAGTGTCCAGTCCGGAGAGGCACTCCATGCGAGTGTGGCCTTCGGAGAGAACTTCGTCGCATCGACCTTGGGCTGCGTGACTCTGGTCGCACCATTCACGTTCAGACCGTCAAACGCCTTCCACTGCTCGAAACGCCCGCCCACGGTAAGGCGGAGTTGCGGCATCATGCGCCAGCTGTCCTGCACCCAGAGCGCTGTCGTGCGCGTCTTGCCATCGCCTTCCGAGGCCACCGTGGTGGTCACAGGGTTCGACACGGTCCAATCGGCCGTGTTGAACGTGGGATTCACCAACGAGTACTGATCGTAGTGCGCGCCAAAAGTGACCGTATGGGACGCCGTAGCACCGCCGGCGTGCCAGGCGCCCTTCAGGTCGGCCGACTTCCATCCGGTCCCGGACAGCACGGCAACCCGACCGGCGTTGCCAAACGTCAACCCCGTCGCCGCGGCAGACGAGGAGAAACGCTGTCGGTCGGTGTCCATGGAGTATGACGTGCCGATCAGTTCGAAATCCCAGTCGCGGCGGGTGTCGGTGCGAAGTGAAAGACTTTGCGATGCATGTTGCTGCAACAGTCCGTAGTTGCCGCTCGCAAAGCCGGCCTGAGCCGCAAACGTTGGCGCTCCCGCCTTGGTGATGTACGGCTCCACTCCTGCGTCCGCGTCGTTCTGCCAGTAGCCATAGGTGTACGCGGCGCGGAGCGTGGGCGTGATGTCGTATGTGATGCGCGCCTTGGCATTGAGCATCTGCGTGTGCAGGAGCCCACTGGCGCCAAGCACATTGGCCGGCGCATCGAGTTTGTTGGTCGCGGCGAATCCGCCGGCGGTGCCGGTCGGCAAGGTGCCGCTGGTGACATAGCTCAGCGGTTGGCTCTTGCTGTCCTGATAGTTGCCGCTGATGGCGAACGAGAATTTGCCAAACCGATCGCCAACGCGCGCCGACGTCTGCGATGTGCCGAAGGTCTTCTTCGTGGCGTAGAGGTCGAACGGCATCAGGGTCTGCGTCTGCGTGATCGACCCTTCAAACGTTTCCGGCAGGCGCGTGGTGATTTCCATGACGGCACCCATGGAGTTGCCGGCATACGCCGCGGAGAACGGACCGTACATCATGTCAATGCGGTCGATTTCTTCCGGCGCCACGAGACCCCAACGCGGACCGCCGATGGTGTTGTTGTTCGCAATCAAGGCCGTCAACGGGACACCATCGGCGAATACGAGACTGCGCGCACTGGAACTGACGCCCCACACGCGCGAAGCCATCACGGCCTGTGTATCGCCGTTATTGCGTTTGCGCAGAAAGATGCTGGGCAGGTATTTCACGGCGTCTTCGGTGTCGACGAGATTGATGGTCTCTTCGACGCGTTTCGCCGAGACACTCGCACTGACCGGCATCGTCAGTCTCGTCAGGGTTGCGCGTGTGTCGCGATCGGCGGTTACACTGATGCGCCCGAGTTTGGCGACGGAGTCTCGTGCTGTACTATCTCGCGTTGATCTCGTCGGCACGGTCTGTGCGCCCACAGCGTGGACGGCGGAGACGAGGCATGCACTGCCAAGCAGGTGCAGGATTTTCATGGGGGGCGTGGTTTTTTGGGACGCCCTTGCCGCGCTCACACGCGATCCGCGCAGACGATTGACGCGACGGAGGTCGCGCGAACACGCTGAGCGCCCGGAATGCTGGAGCGGCAGGAAGGACGATTGATGGAGCGCGGGAAAATCCCGCGCACGGGCGAACGACGCGCTAAGTCAGCGTCGTGTACGGAGGCCCGTTGGCAAAGGGCAGCCTATGGTCGACGCGCTGCGGCAGCCGCGCTGTTTGCGCATGTCCGCTGCCATCACCCTGTCGCTCGGCGCGAAGCTGCAGCGTGAACGAGTCGTCGGGCAGCATGGCGGGCGCCATCGTGCAACACTGCCCAAGGCACGTGCAGCATGAGTGGTCGCTGCGCTCGGGAGCCTTCGACGTGGCGTCGCGGACGAACTGATCAGCGACGGGACCATGCTGGTGCACCACTGCCGGGCCCGCAACGTCCGGCGTGACGGGTGACGCGACCGGTGCGGAGATCCCTGAGTGCTTCGGGCACGCAAAAAGTCCGGCTGGCTCGGTGAGCGCAGTCGCGAACCAGATCGCCCAGAGGGAGATCATCGCGCGGAACCAGAGAGGACGTCGCACAGGTGTAGCATAGCGCGAGGCACTCCATTGACGGAAGTGCATGCAACGCGATCCGCCCTTCAGGGCGACTTGAACCCCAGCGCTTGCTGCACGGCCGAGTTCGCGACGGGAGCAATTCCGCGCGCACTCAGACGCCACTTGTCCATGTACTGCAGCGGCCGCACGAGCTGAATCCCGGCCTCGGCCAACATCGGTTCCACGAGCGTGTTCCTGAACGGCGCCGTGGGTCCATCGAGAAACGGCGTGAAGAAACTGTCCCAGTGCACCGGCATGTGCGCCTTCGGTTTGAGCACCGGGAGCAACAACTTCGCCACGGCGCTGCCCCCGGTGCCAATCCACAAGTCCACCGATTCGAGCCCCGCGTCTTGCATCGCGCGCTTGAGATTGGCGAGTGGCGCACCGTAGTCGACACCATCCATGACAATCGGCACGTCGAGATCGACCGCGCTTGCCGAGTTCTGGTAGAACCAGCTGTATCGCCCCTGTGGGCCATTGACGACAAACAGAAATGCACGATTGCCGCCACCATTTGGAAAGTCCTCCGTCACACCGGCGCGCAATCCACCGCTCGCAGGATCTGCGCGCGGTACACGATCAAGCTCCACCGGATTGTGCTGCTCCGGATTGGTGGCGGGATCGCCGCTGTGATTCCAGCGCACGACATACATCGTCACACCCGGGGCCAGCAGCCGCCGTTCACCACCGTTGACAATCGTGCACTGCGATGCCGGCACGCGCTCGGCCTGCACCTGAAAACACGTCGTGCGAGAACCGACGACCGGCGCGCCAGTGAGCTTGGCCCACGTGCCCGTGTCAAAGGAGTGATCCCAGTGACTGTGACCGGTCAGCAGCAGATTCACGGCGGATTTGCCACCGAGTGCATTGAGCACGCGGGTGACTGCCGGGACGTCGGGTGTGAAGGCGCGCGTGGTATTGGCGTACCCGCCGCCGCCGCCTGAAAACGCTTCCCTCGGCAGACGCGTGATGTACCCATCCGTGATGATCCGCAGCGGACCCATCTCGTAGTACATATTGGAGATCGACATCCAGGTGATGTCGACATGTCCGGGACCCTCCGGTGCAGCCGCCTGTGCCGACAACGACGCGCTGCATACTGCCAGCCCCAACGCGACCGACGCGCGCAGCCAGCATCTCGAACGGCAATTGGTGGTCATGTCACAACGGAAGCGCCGAGGCGCAGAATCGGCAATCCTAGTCTCAAGTCGCTCGTCTCCCGTCTCCCCGTCTGTTGTTCAGCCGTGTTGACGCAGGAATTCGTCCATGGCCGCATTCACGCGCTCCGGCTGCTCAACGCTGCTCGAATGACCCGCGCCCGGAATGCGCACAAGTGCGCTGCCGCGAATGGCGGCGTGCAAGCGTTCCGCTTTCGCCGGAACCGTCGCGACGTCCTCGTCGCCAACGATGACCAGCGTCGGCACCGAGATGGCCGACAGTTCGTCGAACACGCCCTCCCGTTCGATCACGCCGTTCACGGCGCGCCAGATGTCCCGCCGGTTTGCCGACAGATGGGCTTTCCAGACGGCGCGTTCTGCGGCGCGCGTCGGATCGGTCAGAAACGTCTGTCCGAACATGATGGGCATCACGCGTTCTGCGATGACGCCCAGTCCCAACCATCGGGCCACGCGATTGAGCGTGGTGTAGCGCGGCACATTGGCGGTGGGCTCTGGATCGGCGCTGGTTTCAAGCAGGATGCACGAGCGCAGGAGCTCGGGACGCCTGGCGGCCAGTCGCATGGCGACAAACCCGCCCATCGAGAGCCCCGCGAAGTGCACGGGTGCGAGGCCCATGTGCTCGATCAGCCCCACCGCGTCCGCGTAGCAGTCCTCGATGCTGATGCTTCGCACGCGCGGAACGAAGCTATGCCCCTGTCCACGATGGTCCCAGGCAATGCAGCGAAAGCGCTCACGGAACGCCGCCACCTGCGAGTCGAACATGCGGGTGCTCCACAGGAGCCCGTGCGAGAGCATCAACGGCGGTTTGTCGCCGCCTGTGTCTTCCACCCATAGGCGGGTGCCATTGATCTCGATATGACCCACGGACGGGTCCTCCGGAGTAACGCGGGTGATTCGCACAGTGGACGCCGACGGGGACCACACTAGTTTCCATGGCGGGCCACGGCGACTGCCGAGTGCCCAGTCTACTGCCTGCCCCACGTGGTCGACACTCAGAGCAACATAGCCGTCACCGCTACCATGACGGCGGAAACACCGGTCCCGCCGCTGCGGCACCATGCGGAATCAAACCCGACGGGAAAGCGTCTCGCGATTCTCACGCTGACGGCACTTGGTGTCGTCTATGGCGACATCGGCACCAGTCCCCTGTACGCGCTGCAGGAGTGCTTCAAACCCGAATACGGATTGATGCCCACGGCCGCCAACGTGTACGGCGTGCTGTCGCTGATCGTGTGGGCACTGATCAGCATTGTGGCCATCAAGTACATCGTCTTCATCATGCGGGCGGACAACAACGGCGAAGGGGGAATTCTCGCCTTGCTGGCGCTCATCTTCCGTGAAGAGCGGGAAGACGGCATGTCGAAGTCCAAACTCTTCGTCTACACAGCGTTGGGATTGTTCGGCGCGGCGCTGTTGTACGGCGATGGCATCATTACACCGGCCATCTCCGTACTTGGGGCGATGGAGGGTCTCAAGGTCGGTGCGCCGGCGTTTGAGCGGTTCGTGGTTCCGGCCACCATGCTCATCCTGTTTGCGTTGTTCTTTTTCCAGAAGCATGGCACGGCGAAGGTGGGTGTCATCTTCGGTCCCGTGATGATGACGTGGTTCGCAACGATTGCCGTGCTGGGTGTGCTTGAGATTCGGCACGAACCGGAGATTCTCGCGGCGGTGAATCCGGTGTACGCCGTGCGATTCCTGGCCACGAACGGCATGACCGCGTTCTTCTTGTTGGGCGCCGTGGTCCTGGCTGTTACGGGTGCCGAAGCGTTGTATGCCGACATGGGCCACTTCGGTCGGAAGCCCATCCGCACCGCGTGGTTCTGGATGGTGATGCCCGCGCTGTTGCTCAACTACTTCGGTCAGGGCGCACTCATGCTGCGCGATCCGTCGGCATCGGTGAATCCGTTCTATCATCTCGCGCCGGAATTCTTTTTTGTTCCGCTGTTGATCCTCGCGACGCTGGCGGCGATCGTGGCCTCGCAGGCGCTGATCTCCGGTGCATTTTCCATCACGCAGCAATGTGTGCAGCTGGGCTATTCGCCGCGTGTGACGATCATCCACACGTCGAAGACGGAATCGGGACAGATCTACATTCCCGAAGTGAATCGTCTGCTCATGTTGGGCTGCCTGGCGGTCGTGCTCTACTTCGGTTCCGTGTCGAAGCTCGGCGCGGCATACGGGATCGCCGTCACCGGTACCATGGCGATCACCACCATTCTTTTTCACAAGATCGCGCGCTCGCGCTGGAATTGGTCTCCGCTCAAGGCGGGTCTGCTGGCGGGCACGTTCCTGGCGATCGACCTCGCGTTTCTCGGGTCGAATGCCACCAAGATCATGCACGGCGGCTGGGTGCCACTCGTGCTGGGGATTGTCCTGTACACGCTGATGACCACCTGGAAGCGCGGACGCGTGCTGCTGCGCGGACTGCTCGAGGTGCGTTCGCTCCCCATCGCCGACTTCGTTGCCACCTTGGACACCCGCAGCATGGTGAAAGCGAAGGGGACGGCGATCTTCATGACGTCGGAGACGGAGGGAACACCGGTGGTGCTCCTGCATCACCTCAAGCACAACCAGGTGCTGCACGAGAAGGTGATTTTGCTCTCCGTTGTGTCCCAGCAGGTACCGGAGGTGCCGAGTTCCGAGCGGCTTACCGTCGTGCCGCTGGGGCCGGGTTTGTATCGGGTGATGGCGTCCTACGGATTCATGGAGTCGCCGAACGTAGAAGACATCCGGGCGCGCCTTCTGGAGGCCGGCATCAGAACCAAGGCCATGCAGACGAGCTACTACCTCGGGCGCGAAGAGCTCATCCCGATGAACAGCAAGGGTATGAGCCGTTGGCGCAAGCACATCTTCGCGTTCATGGCGCGCAACTCACGCTCGGCCACGCAATACTTCGGCATTCCGCCCAATCGCGTGGTGGAATTGGGAACGCAGATCGAGTTCTAGCGTCGTCGACCACTCCTACACTCGCAGCGCATGTGGATTCTGGTGCGACGACGCCTGGTCGATGCGATGGTTGTCGTCTGGCTGGTGGGCACGCTGTCGTTCACGTTGCTGCATGTGGCACCGGGTGACCCGGTTGGCGCGGCGCTGACGGATCCGCGGGTCTCGCCCGCCGTTCGCGCGCATTGGCGCGCGGTGTACGCGCTCGACCGACCGCTGCTGGAGCAATACGGACACTACGTCCGTGCGTTGGTGCGCGGTGATCTCGGTTTTTCGTTCTCGCAGGTGCGACCGGTCGCTGATGCGTTGCGTGAAACGCTTCCGAACTCCCTGCTGTTGATGGGACTGGCCTTGCTGGCTAGCGTGAGCGTTGGCGCCGGCCTCGGCACCATTCAGGCTGTGCATCGCGGCTCGCGTGTGGATCGAACTATCGCCATCGCCACCAGCAGCGCTTCTGCCATTCCGGAAGTGTGGTTGTCCCTGATGCTGCTGGCCGTGCTCGGTGCGCAGCTCGCGTGGTTTCCACTCAATGGGCAGTGCGATCCGCTTACATGTGGCACGTTGGAGGGCTGGCGCGCCGCCGCCGATGTCGCGCACCATGTGGCGCTGCCCGTACTCACCCTGACGCTGTTGTTCAGTGTGGCGTTCGCCCGTGTCCAACGCGTGGCGTTGCGTGAAGTGCTGCATGACGACGTGATGCGTACGGCGCGCGCCAAAGGCGTGCCAGGCGGGCGATTGTTGATGCAGCATGGGGTGCGTCGCGCGGCGCGTCCGCTGGTCACGACCATTGGCTTGTCGCTGCCAGTGCTGGTGGGCGGTGCCGTGTTTGTTGAACGGGTATTTGGGTGGCCCGGAATGGGATCGTTGCTGGTGACTGCGGTCGGTGCGCGCGACTATCCGCTGGTGACGGCGTCGGCGATCGTCGGGAGTCTGCTGGTGCTGCTGGGTGGTCTGCTCGCCGATGTGGCGAGCGCGTGGCTTGATCCGCGGTGGCAGGGAGTCGACGCGTGATGGCCAACGATCAGCGCACCTGGTGGACTCGACTGCTTGGCATACCGGGTGTGCGTCTGTCGTGCGTGGTGCTGCTGACCATCGTCCTCGTGGCGTTGTTGGCGCCATGGATTGTGCCGTTCGACCCGCAATTGATGCTCGATCCGGTGGCGCTGCGCAGTCGGAATCCCACCTGGGCGCATCCGTTGGGCACCGATCCGTACTCACGCGATCTGCTCAGTCGCGTCATGTCGGGCGCGCGCGTCTCACTCACGCTTGCCGTCTCCTCTGTCATGCTTTCGACGGTCATCGGCACACTGATCGGGTTGTACAGTGGATTCAGTGGTGGCGCCATCGATCGGCTGCTGATGCGGCTGGCGGATATCGGACTCTCCGTGCCGCGCGTATTGCTGCTGCTCACGATCGTCGGTTTGTGGGGAACGCCGAGTATCGCGATGTTGATTGTGGTGATCGCGGCGACGGGATGGATGAGCCTTGGACGACTGGTGCGCGGCGAAGTGCGCGCGGCGCGTCGAGAGGAGCGCATCGTGGCCGCTCGCGCGCTCGGTGTGCGCGAGAGCCAGATCGTGCTTCGGCATCTGCTCCCCGCCGTCGTGCCGCTGATTGCCGTTTCGGCCACGCTCGGAATCGGACAAGTGCTGCTGCTCGAGTCGGGCCTGTCCTACCTCGGCATCGGCGTTCCGACACCGTCAGCCAGTTGGGGCACGATCCTGCTTGACGTCGGAGATGTGATGGGTCCCGGCCGATGGTTGGCGGTTGGCCCCGGACTGGTGCTGGTGATCACGGTGCTGGCGGTGCACCGCCTAGGCGACGCGCTACAGTCTGCGCTTGAGATGCGCCAGCGGTCGTAACGTTTCGTAGCAACCTGTAATGATACATCAGGACGGCGCGAGAGTTGTGATCACTGTAAGTCATTGTCGCATTGAATGTTACGGTGTCCTCGTCTCCTGCAGCGCATGGCTCGCGTATTGCAGTTGAGCGGGCCAACGTCATCAGTGGAGAACGGTGAGCGCGCGACGCCTGACAATCCAACGAACGACCACTCCAAGCGGACCCGCGCACAGTCGGGTCCGCTTGGCGTTGCCGCGCCTTGGGAATGTTTTCGGACTCTGCGGCGTCATTGTGTGCATGCTGTTGCCAACCACGGCGAAGGCCGCATCTAAGCCGTCGGCGCCGAAGCGCGACGATTCGTCGCTCACTGTTCTGCGTCTGAGTAGCTCGTTTGAATCGGTGTGGAAACACATCGCAAACGATTGCGGGCTGAAGGAGCACGTTGTCACCGATGTAGCCGATCTTGGCCTGCGGACGGCCACCTTTGCGCTTGTCGCTGCCGGTGGAGAGGAAGATCAGGTGGAGCGGCTGCTGCGAGCCAGTCCCGTTCCCGGTCTTGAGATCGCCGTGGTCGGAGCGGTTGCCAACCATCGATTGGCCGTGACGGTCGTTCGCGCCGGCGCAGCGGAGTACTTCGCGCTTCCCGGTGATCTGGAGCTGTTGCGCTCGTGGGTGCGCGAGCGTGCGGAGCGCCAGCTGACACGCGCCAGCGCCACGGCATTCGCTGCTGGCGAAAGCTCCAAGTACACGTTCGACGGAATCCTTGGGGATAGTCCAGCGCTTCGCGCGGCCCTCGATCGGGCGGCCCGCGTCATTCCGCATGGCACCGTGACCGTGCTGATCACTGGTGAGACTGGAACGGGCAAGGAACTGCTCGCGCGGGCAATCCACTACAACGGTCCACGTCGAGATCAGCCGTTTGTGGATATCAATTGCGCGGCGATTCCCGAGCACTTGCTGGAGAGTGAGCTCTTCGGCCACGAAAAGGGCGCGTTCACCGATGCGACGTCTGCGAAGCCCGGGCTATTCGAGATGGCGAATGGTGGGACGCTGTTTCTCGACGAGATCGCGCAACTTGCGTTGCCGTTGCAAGGCAAGCTGCTCCGCGCGCTTGAGGAGCGACAGATTCGCCGCGTTGGCGGGATGCGTTCCATCCCTATTGACGTGCGCGTCGTTGCCGCCACGCATGTCGATCTCGCCGCGGCGTCGCGTCATGGTCAGTTCCGTGAAGACCTGTACTATCGATTGAATGTGGTGCCGCTGGAGTTGCCCGCGCTGCGTGATCGTCGCACCGACATTGTCCCCCTGGCCGAGCATTTTGTCGCACGTTTCGCGGCTGACTACGGAGTGACGTCGCCGACCCTCAAGGCCGCCGCTCAGCAGCGTCTGCGATTGCATCAGTGGAGCGGAAACATTCGCGAACTGCGCAACGCCATGGAGCGGGCGGTCCTGCTCTGCCATAACGATTGCATCGACGCCGATGATTTGGCGCTTGGTGGGTCCACGAACGTGACGCGTCACCTGGGCGCGCTTCCGTTTCCCTCGACACTCCAGGCGCTCACGCGCGCGGCCGTCGAGGAGATGCTTCGACTCTGCGACGGCAACAAGAGCGAAGCGGCTCGACAGCTGGGCGTCTCGCGTCCGCGCCTGATGCGTTTGTTGGATGATGACTCCTCGCTCGACTCCAATCCCGACACTGGTGAACACGATGCGTAACATTCTTCTGAAGGGTTCGATCCTCGCGATCATGATGATGGCGGCGACGGCCTGCGACAGTGCGGCGCCCACGTCGAGTGTGAGTGCAGACCCGTCGCTCCGTGCCAGTGGTGGCAATGGTGGTGGTAGTCGTGGCGGGAGTGGCGCTGACAACCGCGGTGGCGGAAGCAACAGCGGCAGCGCGTTGACCTTCCTGTCGCCGGCGGCGGGCGCTCCCGACGTGTCGACGGGGCCCGTGTCGTTCTACGCGGTGCAGGGGCAGGATCGGATTGGCGAGGTGGCGTACGTCGATCCGACATCGGGCGGCAACGGCATGCTGAAACTCCTCCGTCTGCGCATTCGATCGCGAACGCAGATCATTCGACCGAACGGCGCGCCGTTGGCGCCCGGGGACTCGATCCTGATTACCATCCAGGTGATCGATCCCGTCGGACTCATTGCGCAGTTCGAACCGGCCGGGCTCAAGTTCGCGGGAAAGGATCCGGCAGTCTTGACGATGTGGTTTGGCGCCACGAATGACGACCTCAATCACGACGGCGTTGTCAGTGGGGCCGATTCGATCATTCAGCAAACGTTCTCGATCTTCCGGCAGGCGTCGGTGGGCGCGCCATGGACCAGAATCCAGAGCACCCTGAGCGCCGAGGTTGATGAGATTTCCGCATCGATCCCCGGATTTTCGAACTACGTGATTGCGTACTAGACTGCGCCCCTAGTCACTTCGCGCGCCGGAAGATATCGATGCAAGCGTCGCCATCGGACGCGCTGCTGTCGGAGTGTCGCGCACTGGCTGCTGCCGGTGCGTGGGTTGAGCTGTGTCGCGTGGCCTCTCAGCGCATTCACGATGCGCACGGGACACCGACGCTGATCACGTTGTATGCGGAGGCGTTGCTGCGAACCGGCGATCCTCGCGCGGCGCGCCGCTGGCTGGATACGCACGCCGCTGTGCTGCAGAAGAGCGGCGACCGCGCGGCCATTCGGCGCGCGGTCAATTTCGCCGGTGCCGCCAGCTTCGAGCAGAGCGATCTTGACGGCGCCACGAGCGCGTTCGAGCGTGCGTTGGAGCTTGGTCGTACCGACGGTGACGATCTGCTGGTCGCTCGCGCGACCAACAATCTGGCGGTCATTGCCACCATTCGCGGACGACACGACGAGGCGCTGGGCTTGTACGCGCTCGCGTTGCCGACGTATCAGCGACTGGGCAACGTGAACGGTCTGGCCGAAAGCTATCACAATGCGGCGATCGCACTCCGCAAGCTCCGCAAGCTTGAGGACGCGGATGAGCACGAGCAGCGGGCGACGGAGTTCGCGAGACAGGCGCGCAACACGCATCTGGTCGCACTGATCCTGGTCGGCCGGGCGGAGATCTCCCTTCTGCGCGGCGATGCGGCCCTGGCCGAAGCCACGGCGCTGCGCGCGGCGTCCGATATGGCGGCCGTGCATGACCCGTCACGTCAGGCCGACGCCATTCGACTGTGCGGCACAGCACGACTGACCCTTGGGAAGCTGGTCGAGGCGTGTGAGGCGTTGGATTCCGCCGTGCAGTTGGCGGCACGACACGGCAATACGCTGGTCGAGGCGGAGTCTCGCTGGGCGCGCGCGCAAGTGGCGTTGGCGCGCGGACAAACGGACGCCGCACTGGCCGACGCCGAACAGGCGGCGACATACTTCCTTACGCTGAACGCCCCGACCGAACTGGCGACCGTGCGCGCGTGGATTGCCGCACAGCGGCTGCCGCCCTCCTGACGCGGAGCACGTTCTTCGCCTGGAATCTCCTACGAGACACAGACATGCTCCACGTATGCTTCAATGGCCGTGACGCGATGATGACGTGCGCGCGGCGCTCGAGTGCCATGGCCGTCGGTGCACTGCTGCTGTCGTTCGTCGGCTGTGATGATTCGAAGAGGCCCGCGACACCGCTGCCGGGTGGCAGTCTGATTATCAGTGCATTCGCTGACGCCGACGTGCTGATGCCGCCGCTGACGATGACGGGCCAGGGACTGCAGGTGGTCGACGCCGTCTTTGACCGGCTCGCACAACCGACGCTGTCCTCGGACGGACTCACCGCGTTCGCTCCGGCGCTCGCCACCAGTTGGACGTGGTCTGCCGATTCGCTCTCGATCACGTTTGCTGTCGACGAACGAGCGCGCTGGCATGATGGTCAACCGGTGACGGCGCGTGATGTGCGATTCACCTGGATGGCCTATGTCGACAGCGCGCTGGGATCGCCGACCGCGCAGTCGCTGCGCAATATTGACTCGGTGCAGGTGCGTGATACGCACACCGCCACCGTGTGGTTCGCGCGTCGTACGGCGTCGCAGTTGTCAGACGCAGTCACGCAGATGCGCATCCTGCCCGCGCATCTGCTCGATTCCATCCCGCGCGCGGAGTGGCGGACGTCAGGATTCGCGCGTCGGCCGGTGGGGAGCGGTCGATTTCGCTTTGCCGGCTGGCAGGCGGGATCGCGACTGGAGGTTGTCGCCGACAGCGCGAACTATCGTGGGAGACCGGGCCTCGATCGCGTGATCTGGACGGTCGCGCCAGATCCGGCGGCCGCAACGATGCGCTTGCTCACGGGCGATGCCGATTTTCTCGAATCGGTTCGACCCGACGCGGTGGCGGAGTTTGAAAAACACGCCGACGTCGCGTTGGTGCGATCCCCGTCGCTGGTGTATGGCTTCCTGCAGTTCAACATGCTAACGGCCGGAACGACGCCGAAGCGCCATGCGCTGTTCACGGACCGGAGCCTCCGCCGCGCCCTGTCCATGGCGATCGATCGCGAGCTGGTGGTGCGCGCGGCGTTCGATACGGCCGCGCGGGTGGCACTCGGCCCGTTTACGCGCGTGCAATTGGGGGCGGATACGCTGCTTCCCATCATCGCCTTCGACACCGCGCGCGCATCGCAGCTACTGGATTCCATCGGCTGGCGCGTCGCGTCGCCCGGTGCTGTGCGGACACGCGCTGGCCGGCCCTTGCGGTTCAGCACCCTGGTGCCGTCATCGAGTACGCAGCGTCTTCGCATTGCCGTGCACCTGCAGCAGCTCTTTCGCGCGGTGGGCATTCAGATGGACGTGGAGAAAGTGGAGTTCAACACCATGAACGCTCGTCTCGCCAAGGGGGATTTTGATGCGGCGGTGATGGCGCTGAGCGCCGATCCTGACCTGAGCGGAATTCGCGGAGTGTGGAGCACCGCCGCCGGCCGAACGCAGGGCGGATCCAATTTCGGGAGCTACGCCAGTGCCCGCTTCGACACGCTGCTGGATAGTGCAGAGGCGCAGCCACGTGCAGCTGATGCGCACCGAGTGTTCCGTGAGGCGTATGCGGAGATCCTTGGTGATGCGCCAGCGATCTGGTTGTACGAACCATGGAATCTCAGCGCGGTGCGCCGCGACGTACGCCCCGTGGGGCTGCGGCCAGATGGATGGTGGATGCAACTGGGAGACTGGCGTCGAGATGCGTCGCGTTGATAGCCTGATATGAAAGATCCGTGGAGTCGCCAAGCG
>JBEBIR010000425.1:0-3849 GCA_040080315.1 Gemmatimonas sp. | reverse complement strand
TGTTTGTCTGGGAGGCACTGGCACGGGCGACACAGTATCGCGTGGAAGTAGGCGTGCCCGACGGACCACGCGTGCTGGCCGCGCTGGTACCGAGCACCATGCGTCGCTACAACGCGCCACCGTGGCTGCAGTCGAAGTCACCGCAAGCCAAGTTGCGTTGGCGTGTGGTCGCCCTCGACGCGCGAGGCAGAGAGATAGGCCGCAGCGCATGGTCAGCGATGGAACTCAAGAACTAAGTACTCAGTACTCAGTACTCAGTACTCAGTTCTCCGTCAGACCCGAGATGCCGTCGGTGATCTCCTTGCGCAACCACGCGCGAGCCAGCAGCCAATCGCGGTGCACCGTCTTGAGCGATACCCCCAGAGACTCGGCGGTTTCCTCAAGTGTCAGTCCGCCAAAAAAGCGACGCTCCACCACGCGGGCCGCGCGTTCGTTGGTCAGTTCAAGTCGGTCGAGCGCTTCGTCCAGCGCCGTCAGTTCGTCGGCCGCCTCGATCGTGAGCAACGCGTCAACTTCCTCGAGCGAAATCGGCACGACGCCGAGTCCGCGCTTCAGGCGTTTGCGCGCACGCGCCTGATCAATGAGGACACGCCGCATGGACTGGGCGGCAATCGCGAAGAAATGGCTGCGATCCTTCGGTGCCAGTTGCTCGCGTTCGGTCAGTCGAACGTACGCCTCGTGCACCAGCGCGGTGGCGCCCAACGTGCTGCCCGTGTCTTCGCGTCGCAGTTGCGCACGGGCCAGCATTCGCAACTGGTCGTAGACCAATGGCAGCAAGTGGTCGAGCGCATCCGTCTCTCCGGCGCGCAGACGCACCAGACAGTCGGTCACCGACGTATCGGTCATGCGCGTAGCGGCGCGCGGCTCATGGACTCGGATCTGTGGTATTGCGCGTGCCGGTAAACGTCGCGCCACCCTGACCGGCCAGATCGACCACGCCCTTCATGTTGTCCTTGTCGACGATAACGCCGATGAAGCGAAGTTCCACTTCCCCGCCCTTGAGCGCGAAGTTGATCGAGTCTTTCGTGACGGTGCCCTCGACCGGACGGAGCCCCATGCGCGCAGATTCGTACGTGCCGGTCAGCTTCTCGCCTTCTTGTTTGAGCACGACGGTGGGTGTGCCCGTGCCGTTCTCGGTGACCACGGCAAAGGTCCACTTGCCAGTGACGTCAGCGAGCAGGTGCTGCGCGGTGGCAGTGGCGGCGGTCACGACGGTGATCATGGCCGCGGTCATGGTCCAGCTGCGAAATCGCTTCATGGCGTGAGGTGTCGAAAGAGGTAGTGTGTTGTTGTGCTGAATGCGTCGCGATCAGTAGCGCCAGCTTCTCAGATCTGCACCAGACGGCGCTTTCCGTTCCATCTGCTGCACCATCTTGCCCATCAGTTCCGGCATCGGTGGCCCCCAGCAATGCGGCGCCATCGGTTGAAATACAATCTCTCCACTCCATTTCGGCGACGTAGTCTTCGACAGGAACGCGTCCATCAACCGCACACCCATATTGAGGTAGTACGAATCGGCGTCGCCAACGTAAATGTTGATCTTGTCGGCCACCTTCGGACCCAGCGTCGCCCATTTCGTTTCCAGCAAGTAGCGCAGGTCGTAGTTGTCCCTCCAGTACTGCGCGACTTTCCCGTCGATCACCCCAGTACGTTTGTCCCAAATGGGCGTCGGGTAGCCATCGAGGGCAACTGGGCCATATGTGGCCTCCCAGATGTCCCACTGACCGCCAGAGCGCGAGCGCGTGCCCGACACGAGTTCGAACCAATTCTCATCCTTCATCATTGCCGTGATGTTGCCGTCGGGTCGGCGCTGTGTGGGTCGATCGATCTTCGTCCATTCGCGCTGCAGCCAGTAGGCGTTGGTGTCCGCGTAGACGTTGACGATCTGGTGATAGCGAAAGTCGACGGCATCCGGACACAGCGACCACACGCCGCCATAGAAGTCGGGATAGAAGACCTGATGCGCGAGCGAGATCCAGCCGCCGGTGGAGCCGCCCGTGAGCAGGCGCGCCCACGGCTGTCCGATCACGCGAAACTTCGACTCCACGGCCGGAATGAGTTCCTGGATAATCGCATCGCCATACGGTCCATTGTTCGCGGAATTCACGCCGTACGAGTCGTCGTAGAACGGCGACGGATGCTGCAGCGTCACGATGATCATGCGCGGTGTGCCATCTGCATTCCAGTATGGGCTGGAGCCCACTTGCGGTGCACGCAGCGAGAAATGGCCGTGACTGTACACCACCGGATAGCGCGCCTCCGGATGTTTGTCATAGTCCTTTGGCAGCAGCACGACCGCGCCAAGGGATATCGGGTGTCCCCACCACTTGGTGAGGATGGCACTCTGGATCTTGAGACGCTTGACGGACTCCGTCTCCGCGGGCACAACAATTGGAGGAATGACCTTGTCGGCGACCAACTTGATCGCGCGCGACGACGACGGATCGAAGATGACCTTGATCGGATCGCCGTACAGGTTGCCCGGCGAGCGACGCCAGTTCTGCCCCTCCCACTGATCCATGTGTGCCCAGATGGTCTTGCCATCGGCCCGGGCGAATCGCGTGTACACATTCACGAAGGGCTGTACCCAGTACTCACCGGCCGGAAGATCCCTCAGACTCCGCACGGGGTGACCGAACGTCGACGTGTCGATACGCACGGACTTGCCGGGTGCGAGGCTGTCGATGTTCACGGCATAGATGGGAACGCCGTTTTCCCCGGCCTGCGCGATGGGACCGCGGTCGACGCTGGACGTGCGACTGATCGCCACATACGCGCGACCCGTGATCGGCGTCGCGTGTGCCGCCGAGTTGAAGGAAATCTCAAAGCGCGAGCCGGGCTGCGCGGCGAGCGGGATGGCGTGGGCCAGCATGCCAATGCCCCCCGCCAAGAGAGCCGACCGTCGCGCGAGCGACGAATGGAAGCAACAGGTGCGCATACCGCTATTTGACTCCGAGTTGAGACAGGGACGTCCCCCGTTGAATTCTAACCCCTGAGCCCTTTTCCGTGCCTCCCGCTGGCACTGAGGCGGTGTGGTGACTGCCGATTCCCGGCGCGCTCCGGCATCTTTCGAGGATGTCCACCTCCGCCATCGATATCCAAGGAATCGTCAAGCGCTACGACCACCATGTCGCGGTGCGGTCGTTGTCACTCACCGTGCCGCGAGGCGCGGTGTACGGCCTGCTGGGTCCGAACGGGGCCGGCAAGACCACGACGATTCGCATGATCCTGAACATCATCGCGCCCGATGTTGGCACGATTCATGTCCTTGGCGTGCCGCACGACGATCCCGCGCTGGTCGATCGCGTCGGCTACCTGCCGGAAGAGCGCGGACTGTACAAGAAGATGCAGGTGCGCCGCGTGCTCAAGTTCCTTGGTGAGCTCAAGGGGATGAGTGGCAAAGAGCTTGACCGCCGTATTGACATGTGGCTTGAACGCCTCTCGCTGAAAACGGCCACCGAGGATTGGGGCACGAGCAAAGTCGACGAGCTGTCGCGCGGCATGCAGCAGAAGGTGCAGTTTATCGGCGCGCTGCTGCACGATCCGGAGCTGGTGATTCTTGACGAACCATTCTCCGGACTCGATCCGATCAACGCGCAAGCACTGAAGGACACGGTCGTCGATCTCAAGAAGCGCGGGCGCACCGTCATCTTCAGCACGCACATCATGGACAATGCCGAACGGATGTGCGATTCGGTGTGCATCATTGCGAACGGGGAGAAGGTGCTGGACGGCGGAGTCGCCGAGGTTCGCGAGTCGCACGGGGGTCGCATGATCGCGTTGCGCCTGGACGGGGAGGCGTCATCGCCCGTGCAGTCCGTGCTGCAGGACCCGCGTCTGATCGCCCGC
>JBEBIR010000424.1:0-3853 GCA_040080315.1 Gemmatimonas sp. | reverse complement strand
TCGAGCAACGGTACGATGTAGAGCGCGAGTAAATCGGCCTCCTCGGTGGGCGCTACCACCTCAAAGCGTCCCTGACGTATCGTGCGGAAGGTCTTCAACTTGTCGAGCAAGTCCAGCGTGTTCTTGTGCCACACGTTGAAGGCGTCCAGCGCAAACGCCCGATCGAGCGTGGCCTGACCGTCGGCCATCTTGCCGGTACGCAATTGATTTGTGCCCAGCACACCGAGTGCGCGCACCGACAGACTGTCGTACGCCACCGCTTGTTCGGCCAGGCGCACCGCCTCCGTGTATCGCCGCGTACGCACGGCGGCCTCCGCCAACTCGGCGTAGAAATCCGAGGGGCGAGGTTGCAGCGCCATTGCGGCAGCGCGTGACGAACGAAACATGACCGAGTCACCGCTCAGCCAACCGATGGCGCCCAGCACCGACCACGCGGCGACCGACGTACTGTCGGCGGCGAGCGCGCGACGGGCGCTGATCGTTGCCGAGTCCCACTGCTCAGCCTCAAGCTGCATGCGCGCGACAAATGCCAGCGCACCCACCAGCTTCGGATTCGCGGCGAGTGCCTTTCGTGCCGTGGCGAGCGCGGTCGGCTTTCCTTCAAACTCCTCAACCTGCGCGAGGCCGAGGAGCGCTTCCGCGTCGTTTGGCGCGCGCTTCAGCACCGACTCATAGGAGAGGCGCGCGTCGGGCGCGTTGTACTTGTCAAGAAACAGATTGCCGGTGCGCCGCGTGGCTTCCAGGTTTGTGCTGTCCGCACCGCCGGCATCGAACGCGGCAAGGGCCGCGCGGGCCGCGCTCGCATCGCCCGACGACAGCAGTACGTAGGCGCGGCCGGCAATCACATGCTCGGCGCTGATCCGGCTACCGGTGCGCGTGTACTCATCGACAATGAGCGATGCCAGTCGTGTGGCTTCGCGCCGGTCGCCGCGACGCGAAGCCGCTTCGGCCTGCTCAATCTGCGTGCGCCATCGCGGCGGTGGCTGCGCTGGTGACTCGCTGGGTGCACAGGCGAGCAGCGACGTGGTCAACAGTGCGACGCTCACGAGCCGTCTCACGGCTTGCCTCCCGCTGCGCGTATCGCCTGTGTCTTCTCGGCCATCGCAATCAACAAGCGCTCGAGTTCTCGATCATACGCCGCCGTCTCCATCGTGGATTTTTTGGTGCGGAGCGCGGCCACCTCGGATTCGAGCGCCTGGCGCTCGGCAACCAGCGCCGCGATGCGGGGGTCGCTGCTCACGACTGTCTTGCCGAACGACACGGACGTCGCACGGCTGGAGTCCGAGATCTGCGAGTGTTCCGTTTGCATACGACCGGTGGACTCGTACACCTTGGCCACTTCGCGGGCGGTGTAACGAAACGCTTCAAGCACCGAAACGCGCCCGTCTTTGTCCGCATCCGATTCGTCGCTGGCCAATGCCTTGGCAAAGAATCCCGCGAACACGGACTCGTTCTTCTCCACGGCGCTGCGGGTTGCGGTCACGATCACGCGGCCCGGTGCTTTGAGCACAGCGAGAAAGTCGCCGCTCCCGGTGGCGGCGTTCACGACGACCACAGACTGCCGGGTGAACCCGCTCAGCCACGTGGCGTAATCGGATGCCGTGGCATCGGGACCTGGCAGATTCACCTTCGAGCCCGGCCCTTCGCCGCTGCCATGTCCCAGCAGCAACACCAACAGCACGTCACCCGGTTGCACGCGTGTGCTGAGCGAGATGAACGCATGACCGATGGCCTCGCGGGTCGACCGTCCGCGCGAAAGCGTTGTCGGCAACGAGTCTTCGGTGAGCACGATGAGACTGGAGTCGTTCACACTCCACTTGGAGCGCGCGACATCCTTAACGGTTGCCGCGATCTGTTGGAATGACTTTCGAAATACCGGGTCCCCTGACAGGCCGGCCACCACAAGCACGTGCGTGCGCTGCGCGTCGAGACGCAGTGCGCCGAGCGCGAGGGCGCCAACAGCGAGCACAGTGTGCCATGCAAGGCGGCGGGGCATGCGTGCCATCAGGAGAGCCCACGCCAGCGGCGGTAACCCCATTCGGTGCCGAGCAGCAGCGCCAGCATCAGGAAGACGGCTGGCATGTCCCAGAGGTCTTTCGCCTCGCGCACCGTGACACCGCTTTCGGTGAACATCGCGTCGTCGGCCAATCTTGCGACGTCGTCGAGCGGATAGTAGCGACCGCCGGTTTCATTCGCGATGCGGCGGAGCACCGCAGGGCGCAGTTCGGCCTGCGAAACATCCGCACCACGGTCGTCCACCAGCAACGTGGAGCTGGCCGTACGCGCGGTGTCGGTGCCGCGCTTTGCGGTCGCCGCGATGGCGTAACGCCCGGAATCGGCAGCGGTAAAGCGTCCAAGGTATGAACCGTCTTCGCGCAGCGACCATTCCAACGGCACCGTAATCGTATTGCCGGTTGGCGTCGTCACCACGGCGGTGAGATTCGCATCATTGATGTCCGCAAAGAACTCGTTGGCCAGATGCGCGCGCAGTGTGACCGATTCACCTGGCGCCACGCGGGATGGTGACGCGGAAATCTCAAAGGGCGCCGGCGAGTCGTCCACCAACCAGCGCACCATCTGTCGCCAGAACGTCTGGTGCGTCATGTCGTCCACCGCGATGCTGGCATCCATCTTCCACAACCACGAGTCCTGCACGGCGAACACGGCGCTCATGCCGCGTCCATAGTGCTGCCATGACAGCACCGGCACGTCGGAACGACCGCCCTCGATCTGTCCGGCCAGCAGCACCGTCGCGCCGGCGCGCAGCGAACCCACCCGATTCACGGATGACAGCGACGGCAGGGAATCCCAGCGCGCCCGCGACGAGGCGACTGACCCGCGCAACTGCAGCGCGGCGTGGGCGTCGCCGGCGCGGGTCGGACGAATTTTCATGGCCGTCGACGGTCCATCGAGATTCGGCTCGCCGCGAGTGAGGGTGATCGGCAGAACGTCGGCCAGCGGCGTATCGGCGAACGTGCCTTCAGAGAGCGACGCGCGTCCACCGAGCACCAGCAGACCACCGCCACGACGACTCACGAAGTCGGCGATCATGCGCAGTTGGTCGGCTGAAAAGAAGGAGGCCTCGATGCTGCCGAGAATGATGGCGCGATACGAGAAGAGTTCCTCACGAGTGGTGGGAAAGCCGCCCAGCAGTTCGAGGCTGTCACGCACACCGAGTCGCAGGAACTTGCGCTCCGCACTGCGCATGAGTCCGACCACTTGCACGCCGCTGTCAGTCGCCACCGCGCGCCGGAGAAATGCGAATTCGGGGCGCGGTTCGCCTTCGACGTACAGGATCCGATCGGGACCGGCGCGTACGTCAATGCTGGTTTGCCACTCATTGTTTTCGGTGACGATCTCATTGGTCAGCGGTCGCGCGCGCACTCCCAGGCGGTGCACGCCAGCCTGGAGCGGCGGAACACGGAGGCGCACGTGCACGAGATCGCCCGTGGCCGGCGCCTTGACTGTATCGGTGGACACGACGCGTCCATCCGCTTCCACGGAAACGACCGCCGCATCGCGTCCTATGCCGCGCACGCGGACATCGGCCTCGACCAGCACGGTCGCGCCCGCCAACGTCTGCCGCGGAGCCTGCACGCGTTCCACGGCGAGATCACGGTCGAAACGCTCACGACCGACGCCAACGGTGTATACGGGAATGCGTTGCGCGCGCAGCGCGAGGAGCGCGTCATCGTAGCGCGTGCCGCCGTTGTCCGCACCGTCTGACACCAGCACGATGCCGGCCAACGGCAGTCCGTTGAGGTCTTCGCGCACCGCATCAAGCGCGCGGGCGAGATCGGAGCGCGTGCCCGAGCCGGTCATGTCGCGCGCACTGGCCAAAGGCGACGCGTCA
>JBEBIR010000423.1:0-3856 GCA_040080315.1 Gemmatimonas sp. | reverse complement strand
GCCAAAGGACCGTCCCCACGTTCCGCTTGGCAGCGCTTCCAACTGGCGCAGGATCACCGTCGCCTCGTCCCGCGCCCCCGTCCGACCGAGCCCCCACGCGGCCAGTCCCTGTCGCGACGGCTCTGTCGTCAGCCGGCGCAGCACGCGTGCCTGAACAGCCGCCTCTTCGAGGCGGCCTGCCTGAAAGAGTACCAGCAGTGCGACCGAGTGCGTGCTGGTGTTGGCAGGGCCGAGCGCGACTGCCCGCCGCGATTCGTTGACGCCTTCGTCGTACCGTTGGAGCATCGTGAACACCCAGGCGCGGTAGGCGGCGACGACCGGGTACAGCGGGTCGAGACGATGCACGTCCTCCAGGTGGACCAGTGCTTCTCGTATGCGCCCGGTGTTGACGAACAACTCGGCCAGACGAAGCTGCGGCTCCGCCGACCGCGGATCGAGTGCGACGGCTCGGCGAAGCTCGCGCTCGGCTGCAACCCACTCGAAGGTCACGATACCCAAGTGGCCCAGGGCGGTATGCGCGTCCGCCAGCGAGTCGTCAAGCGCCACCGCGCGCTCCGCCGCGGCTCGCGCACGCGGATGTACATCGCGCGAACGCACAGCCAGGTACTCGCTCTGCACGAGCAGCACGTCCGCGAGCAGCGCGTGGGCCTTGGCATACGCGGGATCAGCGGCGACCGCCGACATCAGCGATCGTTCCGCATCGAGCAGCCCCGCGCCGCGACCACGATAGCGCTCGAGCGCCCGCAGGTAGTGGTCATACGCCACGAGATTGGACGTGCCGCCGCGCGCGCCCGCCGCGCCCACCACATCACCACTCGCCAGGCGCACCTGCAGCGCGCCCACGATCGATCGCGTGATATCGTCCTGCACGGCGAACACGTCCTGCAAGGCCCGCTCGTACGTATCGGCCCACAGCACGCGCCCGTCGGCCGCACTGGTCAACTCCGCGGACACCCGGATGCGTTCACCTGCGCGACGGACGGTGCCGTCGAGCACCGCACTCACATTGAGCGCCGTGCCGATGTCGCGGGCGCCATCACCTTGCTGCTTCACGCGTGCCGCCGAGGCGCGCCCGGCAAGTCGCAACCCGGGAATGCGGCTGAGCGCACTGGTGAGTTCATCGGCGATGCCGGCGGCGAAGTAGCTATTGGCGGTGTCGCCTCCCACCGAGGTGAACGGGAGCACGGCGAGCGAGCGCTCCTCGTTCGCCGACGGGCCCACACCTCGTCCACGATCCCACGGCTTGAGCAGCGCCGTGACGACAACGCTCGCGGCCACGAGCGTCAATAGTCCGGCGAGCGGCTGCCACCGTCTCGTTGTGGGATCTGCCCCGGCGCCCAGTACGATTGCGGGGGCTCGCGGCGCGGCGTCGGTGTCGTTCGCACCGCGCGCGAGTGCCTCGGCAAACGCACCGCAGCTGCTGAATCGATCCGCCGGCGCCTTCTCCAGCGCACGCAGGATCGCGGCCTCCACACCCTGCGGCACGGCCGGACGCGTCGTCCGAATCGACCGTGGCGTTTCGGTCATCAAGCGCGCAATGATCGCCTGCGTCGAGGGCCCGGTGTGCGGCGGTTCGCCCATCAGCAACTCGTACGCGATGGCCCCAAGCGCATACTGATCCGCACGCGCGTCGACGGTGTGTGTCCCCGCCGCCTGCTCGGGGCTCATGTAATGCGGTGTGCCTAACGACAGCCCCGTCTCCGTGATCCGCTCGTTCCCGGCTTGCGCCACGGCCAGGGCAATGCCGAAGTCGGCGATCACCGGCTGCCCGGCCTGCAGCAAGATGTTTTCCGGTTTGAGATCGCGATGAACGATGCCGCGCGCGTGCGCAAAGTCGAGCGCGCCGGCGACCGCTGTGATCAGCCGCACGGTTTCCTCAACTGGCTGTTGGGGCTGCGCAAGCATTCCCGCGCGCAGCGTGTTGCCCTCAACAAACGGCATCACGTAGTACAACAAGCCGTCGGCTGCGCCGCTGTCGAACAGGGGCAACAGGTGTGGATGCTGCAGGCTGGCTGTGGTGCGGATCTCGCTGAGAAACCGCTCCGCGCCGAGCACGGCGCCGAGTTCTGGCTTGAGCAGCTTGATTGCCACATCGCGGTCGTGCTTGAGGTCGCGCGCGAGAAACACCGTAGCCATGCCGCCATGCCCAAGCTCCCGCTCAATGCGGTAGCGATCGGACAACGCCGTCGAGAGGCGGTCGGACACAGCGCTCACGGCTTCACCTTGGCCTTCAGCTCTTCCAGCCAGTTCTCCACGTACACCACCGACCCCCACGCATTCCCGCCGAGATCCCGGATCATGAGAAAGCGCTGCCCGTCGGGCGACACATCGTACTGCTGCCGGTTGTTGGCGGAGCGATACGCGTTCACCGGGAACAGCTCCCTCGGTGAGCTGGGCGTGAAGACCGGGCCCGGTGGCACGGACACAACCACCAAGTTGTCGCCGCTCTTGAAGAACAGTTCCCGCCCGTCGCGGGACCAACGCGGCTCGGTGCCACCGTTCCTGGACACCAGTCTGGTGGAGCTCCGGTCCGGAAACGCCGTCACATAGATCTCCGGACTCTGACCGGCAGTAGCGGAGTTGTAGGCCAGCCATCGGCTGTCGGGAGACAGTGCCACCTGGTTCTCGTAGGCAGCACTGGCCGCCACATCGACGACGGTGGTGTCGCCGCGAAGTCGGCGGGCGCGAATGTTGGACAGGCCATTGTCATCGGTCCGGAACACGAGCCACGCGGAGTCGCGCGAGAGCTCGGCTTCCCAGACGCCAGTCGGCCGGCGCAGCACCAGTTCCGGCGGGGCATCCGAGTCCACTCGTTTGCGGAAGATGGCATACGCGTCCGAGCCTTCCGGTGCGCCGTTGGATGAACTGTAGATCAGCGAGCCCCCATCCGATGCCCAGAAGGGACGCCAGTTCACCGATCCATCCCGCGTCAGCTTTTGGCGCGTGGCGTCGCTGCGCCGCACCCACAAGTCGGTGGTGCGATCCCTCAGGCTCACAGCAATCGCGTCGCCGTTCGGCGAAATGGCCGGGTA
Organism: Gemmatimonas sp.; assembly: GCA_040080315.1. Classification (GTDB taxonomy): domain Bacteria; phylum Gemmatimonadota; class Gemmatimonadetes; order Gemmatimonadales; family Gemmatimonadaceae; genus Gemmatimonas. The sequence continues at coordinate 824 of JBEBIR010000423.1, read as the reverse complement.
CTCGAACCGTCCCCGCCATGAGGAATCGAGCGGCACCGCGCGCCCGTTTCGATTCACCCACACCAGCTCCGCGTCGCCCCCGCGCTCCTCGCCCACCGTGTATAGCGCACTGCCAGACGCCGAAAAGGCGAAGCTGGCCGGACTGACGCCGTCGATGACGGGGACGGCACCCGAAAGGAGCTCCAGTCGGTCCACGTCGAATCGCGCCGCGAAGAGCCCGCCAGCCTGGCCGGTGTATACGAGATATCCCCCGGGAACGACCCAGGCACCGGCCGCGTCGGGCACCAGCCGCCTGGCCGAATCGGAGCCGAATCGGAATCCGTAAACCGAAGTGGAGATCGCGCAGTTTCCGGCGCAGGCGGTGAACAGAACGCCGCCACTTTCCGGAAGCGGTGAGAGCGTGACGACGTCGATCACACCATCTGTGCCGCCAATAGGGACCTCGACGCTCGCTCCTCCCGCCGCAGCCACCCTCCGGAGCTCACGACGGCGGCCGATGTAGATGATCGTACCGTCGTCAAGCCACGCGGCGCTGAACCACACTTGGTTCGCATCCTCCGCCAGAGTGATGGCGCTTCCCCCGGCGCTGGGCACTTTTCGTAGTCTGCCGTCGGAGGTGATGTAGGCCACCCACGCGCCGTCCGAGGAGAAGAACGGAGATAGGGCTCCCTCCGTCCCGGATAGCGGTGCCGGCGTCACCTCATGTCGGAGTTTGCGAAACAGCCGCCGTCCACCGACCGAATCCACGAAGACGATGCTCGACCCGTCGGGGGCAATCGCCGCTTGCGCGGCGCTGATCCCGGAGCCGGGCGTGAGCAGTGGCT
>JBEBIR010000422.1:0-3862 GCA_040080315.1 Gemmatimonas sp. | reverse complement strand
GCCGACGCGGCACCGACGCGCGCGAAGTTCTGGACGATCGGCAAGTCCGAAGAAGGTCGCGATATGGTGGTGCTCGTGGTGGCCGACGAAGAGACCATCAGGAATCTCGATCAGTACAAGGGCTACCTGAACGAGCTGGCTGATCCGCGCAAGACGCCCGAAGCGCGCGCGCGACAGCTCATCGGCATTGCCAAGCCCGTCTACTATCTGACGAGTGGCATGCACTCCACCGAGACCGGTGGTCCGGAAATGCTGATGGAGCTGGCCTACCGTCTCGTCGTGGAAGAGACGCCGCTGGTGCAGAGCATTCGCAAGAACGTGCTCACGATGATTACGCCCGTCATTGAAGTGGACGGACGCGAAAAGATTGTTGACGGGGTTTGCTATCGCACAAAGACCGGTCTCGCGCTGCCCACACCGTACTGGGGCAAGTATGTCGCGCACGACAACAACCGCGACGGCATGGGTCAGTATCTCAAGCTGACGCAGAACGTGCGCAAGCTGGCCAACGATTGGCACCCCACCATCCTCCACGACTTACACGAAGCGGCGACACTGCTGTACGTCTCGACCGGAACGGGTCCCTACAACGAGCAGCTCGATCCGATCACCATCAACGAGTGGTGGTTCATGGCGCAGAACGACGTCATGGAAATGACGAAGCAGGGCGTGCCCGGCGTGTGGACCTATGGGTTCTATGATGGCTGGGTGCCGAACTACATGTTCTTCCTCGTGCACTCACACAACGCGATCGGTCGTTTCTACGAAGTGCAGAGCTACGGTTCCGGCTGCAATGGCGTGATGGCTGGTGGTCGTGGTGGCGGTGGTGGCGCTCCCCCGGGCGCCGCTCCCCCTGGTGCACCGCCGGTGGCTGGCGCAGCCGCTGGTGCTCCGCCGGCAGGCGGCGGCGGTCGCGGTGGACGTGGCGGTGGCGGCGGTGCTGCCCCCGTTGCTGACTCGTCGCTGACACGAATTCTCGGCGGCACGAACTACAACCAGAGCCGCGAGTGGTTCCGTCCCAACCCGACGCCGAATGACATCCGCTGGGGTTCGCGCGCGAATACCAACATCCAGCAGTCGGCAGTGCTGTATGCATTGTGGAACACGGGCAAGGAGCGCGAGCGTTTCCTCGAGAACTACTGGATCAAGAACAAGAACGCGATCAAGAAGGGTGTGCTCGGCCCCGTGAAGGGATGGGTCGTGCCCGCAGCGCAGCACTCGAAGGCAAATGCCGCAGAAGCGGTGAACGAGCTGATTGATCAGGGACTCGAGTTTCACGTTGCCAATGCCGACGCGAAGTTTGGCACCGTCGACGTGAAGAAGGGCGACTGGATCATCCGCGGCGACCAGCCGCTGCGCACCATCGCGGACATGTACTTCTCGATCCAGAATTATCCGACAACGAATCCGTCGCCGTACGACGATACCGGTTGGACCTATCAGATGATGCGCAACATCATCCTGCATGAGGTGAAAGACGCGGCGCTGCTGACCTTGTCCATGACACCGGCGACGAATCATGTCGTGGCCGCGGGTGGGATCAACGGCTCCGGTGCCACGGTGATTGTGGAACACACCGGTGACAACAATCTGGTGGCGCTACGTTATCGTCTGGCCACCACGAAGATGACGGCAGCCGAAGCGCCATTCGAGGCGGCCGGCCACACGTTTGGCGCCGGCTCGTTCATCATTGCGAAGGCCAACCGGGCGCAACTCGAGCCCGTGCTCAAGGAGCTCGGACTCTCGGCGTGGGCCGTTGACGCCGCTCCGACCGTGAAGTCGCACGATCTCGACATTCCGCGTATCGGCTACATCCACAGCTGGACGAATACGCAGGACGAAGGCTGGGTGCGCGCCGCGCTGGACTACTACAAGATTCCATACAACTACTTCGGTGAGAATTCCGTGCGCAAGATGGGCTCGCTGCGCGCGAAGTTCGATGTGATTCTGTGGCCGCATGGCGGTGGCGTTGGTCAGGCCGCACCAACATCGGGCACGCCAATTCCCTATCAGCGCACGGCCGAGTATCCGTCGTTGGGCTATCCCGACTCGACTGCCGACACGCGCGGCGGACTGGGTGAAGACGGACTCAAGATGATCTACGAGTTCGTACAGCAGGGTGGCACGCTGGTTACCGAAGGCGGCACGTCTGCCATTTTCCCGACCTACAACCTGACACCGGGACTCAAGCCGACGACGGCCACCGGACTGGTCAACCGCGGCACACTCTTGCGCGGCGTGGTCACGGACATGTCCAGCCCGATCGCCTACGGCTTCAAGGTGAATCAGTTGCCCGTGTACTTCAGCGGCGGCACGCTGCTGGATGCGGGCGTGCCCGTGACGCCATCGGCGGCGCCGATCAGCAAGATCGACGTGTTCCGTCCTGGAAGTTCGGCGGCACTCTCGGGAACCGCTATTGGTGGCGGTGGTGGTGGTGGATTCGGTGGCGCCGGTGGCTTGTATCAGAACACGCAGCCGATGGCAACGTGGGTAGAGCACTCGGTGTGGGATCCGATGCAGCAGTGGCCCGTGTCGACGGCTGCCGCGCCGTCCTTCGACGGATTCGGTGGAGGACGTGGCGGTGGTGCCGCTGCGCCGGCCTCGCGCACGCTGGAGGACATGCGACCCCGCGTGGTCATGTCATGGCCGGCCAGTCCTCGTGACATGCTGTTGTCCGGCGTGCTGCAGGGTGGAGAGAATTTGTCGAATCGGCCAAACGTGATTGACTCGCCAATCGGGAAAGGCCATGTGGTCATGTTCACCATCCGGCCGTTCTGGCGCTGGCAAACGCAGGGCACGTTCATCATGGGATTCAACACCATCATGAACTGGAACGATCTGAGCGCGAACGGGAAATGATGTAGCGCGGCGCGCGTAGTGCTTGCACCGCAACGGGGGTCTCAGCTGAGGCCCCCGTTGTCATTTGGCGAGACCTGCTCGAACCATCGCTTCCCACCCGATGATCCGCATTGCGACTCCCATCAGCGTTGTCCGCCCGAAATGCGATTTCGCTCACACTCGAAACGCGAGCGTCCGCCAAATGGTGACTCATTCATCCGCTTCACTTTTCGGAGTTGTTAGAGGATGATAGCCATAAGGATGATACACGATTGGGTGAGGCGGCAAACACACGCAATGTGAGGCGCGCGCACGTCGAGCTTGCTAACGACAGTTCCCGCGAATACGCATCGATTCATTCGCAACACCATGCACAGCAACAGGTGTGACGAATGCGTTGGTCGCGCAGCAGTCCGCGCATGACACTGGCATGCAATTCGCAGTCTTTGTGGTTTCGAGTCGCAGGCAATTTGGTGTCCTGTTCAATGGTAGGAGTATTCACATGAAAGTGTTCCGTAGCGTAGCGGCCATCTCGGCCGCGCTGGCGCTGACCGTTGGCTCTGCGCAGGCGCAGATGATCAACTTCACGACGACCGGCATGTTCTCAGGAACCGGTTGCAGTGCAACCGGCGGTGTCGCGCTGGTTTCGTCGTGGTGTGATGCCGCAGGTGGCATCCGCATCACGTATACGTTCGCCGAAATGCAGGTACTGAATAGCTTCGGCAACGCGCAGTTCGGCTCCTTTGCCACATCCGGCAATGGTCCGGCAACCTTCAACGATGTGCTGTTCCAACTCACCGTCAACCAGACCCTGCCCACGCCGGGTTCTGCCATGGCAAGTGCGCCGGTTTCTGGTACCGTATCGGCGATCCAGGGCGGACTCGTGTGGGCGCCAGTCAGTCCGGTCGATTTCTTCATCGACGCCGCGAGGTACCACCTCTCGACCGATTTGCTTACCGGTGGCGTTCGCATTGATCCTCCGAACATCGGCGGTGCGATGGGCAATCCGCAGACCAGTCGCGGA
>JBEBIR010000421.1:0-3877 GCA_040080315.1 Gemmatimonas sp. | reverse complement strand
AGCCCGACGGGCCGACGAAGTGCAGAAAGAAGTGGAGAGACGGCGCGAACGGGCCGATCGCGAATTGCAGCAGTCCAGCGTGCTGGCGGAGCGACTGGTCACGCGACTGAGCGAACTCGACACGCGTGCGCAGCAGTTCAGCGAACAAGCGAATGCGCTTGGACTGCGCGCCGGTGAGGCCGACGCCGAGATCGTTGATGCACGCGCGCAGCTCTCTGAAGTCGAGAAGGAACAGGAGCAGGCACGCGACGCGCGCGCGACGTGGCAGGTGGCGCAGGCGCAGGCGCAGGCCCGGCTGTCGGTCGCCATTGATCGTGAGAAGCGACTGCTGGAGGAAGACTCGACGGCGGCAGCGCGCATGGAATCGCTGGCGCACGAATTGTCATCGCTGTCCGAAGCCGACCAGCAGTTGGCCGAGCAGTTGGCCGCTTGGCGCACGGAACTCAGCACGGAGCAGAAGTCACTGGCCGACGCCGATGGGCGCCTGGCCGATGCCGAACGTGCCGTGGCGGCGGCGACGATCGCGCTTGACGCGGCAGAATCGCAGTTGGATGACGCGCGACGCCATGCCGGGACGTTGGGTGAGCAGTTGCACGGCGCCCAGTTGCGATACACAGAGCTTGCCGGACGTCGGGAAGCCATTCGTCAACGCCTGGAAACAGAATGGCGTCGCTCGTTGGAAGACCTGCTGTCGGGATTCGTCGAACTCGACGTCGAAACCGATCTCCTCAGGACCGAAGCGCAGCAGTTGCGCGAGTCCCTCGATGAACTCGGGCCAGTCAACCCGTTGGCCATTGAAGAACATGAAGAAGAACAGCGTCGACTGGAGTTTCTGACCAGCCAGCGCAACGACCTTGTGTCGGCCAAGCAATCACTGCATCAGGCCATTCGCGAGATCGACAGCACCGCGCGCGAACTGTTCCTCGCCACCTTTGCGCAGGTGCGCGAGAATTTCCGCCAGATTTTTCTCACGCTGTTTGGCGGCGGGGAATGCGATCTGCGTCTGGAGAATCCCGACACCCCACTGGACTGCGACATCGAGATTCACGCGTCGCCACGCGGCAAGAAGACGCAGCGCATTCACCTGCTGTCCAGTGGTGAGCGGGCACTGGTCGCGCTGTCGTTACTGTTCGGCATCTTCCTGACCAAGCCCAGTCCGTTTTGTCTCCTCGACGAAGTGGATGCGCCGCTGGATGACCAGAACATCGGCCGCTTCGTCAAGATGCTCAATCAGTTCAAGTCGCGAACACAGTTCATCGTGATCACGCATAATCCGCGCACCACGACCGAAGCCGCCGACGCCGTCTACGGCGTGACCATGCAGGAACCGGGGGTGTCGTCGATCGTGGCCGTGCGCCTACGAGGCGGTGCGGTGCTCGACGAAGGCGCCGCTGATGCGTCGACGTCCGACGCGACGGTCGATGGTGACGATCGGAACACCGACGACGCCGATACGCCGCCCCCGTCGGCGTGAGGAGCATTCGCGGTGCGGTGACGGTGGTCGCGCTGGGGCTGGCGAGCCTCGTGCCCGTGCGCACCGCGTCGGCGCAGGCGGCGTTGCTGGATGGTCCGGAAACCCAGATCCTGCCGTCGCTCACACCGGCGTTCACGATGCGCGCGTTCGGATTCGCCGATGCGCGACCGCTGCGCGTGACGGTGCAGATCGCGACCACATCCGACTTCACCGGCGGGATGCTGGTCGACTCAACGTTTGTCACCAATGACACGATCGTCAACGTGCAGATCGTGCGTCCCCTCACCAGCGACGCGCGCGTCTACTGGAGAGCGCTGGTGGTCGGCACGGACGGGCGGAGCGCCGCCTCCGCGCGTATTGGACCCCGAACGGTGCCCACTTGGCTGACACTCATCTCGCCGAATTCGCCGACGGGCGACGTGTTTGACATTCGACAGCCCCTGTTCGTGTGGCGGAGTGCGCGGGTGACGCCGCTGCTGGGCGAATGGAAGTACGACCTCGAGATCACGACCTCAGGACGTCCTGAACAGGGCGTTGCGGGTCATCGCGATACCACGTACCGGGCGTCGGCCGATCTGCAATCGGACACGCCGTACCGCTGGAGTGTGCGCGCGTGGCTCGACAATGGCACGTCCATCTCGGCCAACAGCAATGCGACGTTTCTCATTGTGGATCAGCCGCTACCCGCGAAAACCTTGGTGTACCAGAATTTTCCCAATCCGTTTCCATCGCCGGTGGCATTTTCCACCTGTATCTGGTTCGATGTCGCGGAACCCGGTGCACGCATCGCGCTCGACGTCACCGATCTCCGGGGCAATCTGGTGCGCACGCTGATTCCGGGTACGGATGGTCAGCGCGACTTTTTGGCCGGACGGTACGGACAGGGAGCGCCCGGTGCCGGCAGCAACTGCGACAATCGTTTTGTCTGGGATGGGACGGGTAACGATCGACGATCGGTGGCACCCGGTGTGTATCTCCTGCGATTCCAGGCCGGGCGCGAGCCGCCGTCATTTCGCCGCATGCTCTTTGTCGGCCGTTAAGCGCTTCAACTTGACTCAACACTGTCCAGTGGTGGTTGGGGCGGGGGAAAACAGACGGACCGCGGACAGGGGACGGAAGACCCGTGACAGAGACTGCGCGCGTGTCTTTGTCTTGGGTCCGAGGTCTGTCGCCCGTCTTCAGCGGAGAGACGGAGGACTGGAGACGGCACACGCCGTCGTCCTCGGTAATGGTCATGGTCGTGCGTCTCGTGTCTTTCGTCTCTCGTCTGTTGTTTCCACCGTCGCGAACTTGGCATTTCGCGAGGGACCCAACCAATCTTTCACCTTATGCGCCTGACGACCATCGGTACCGGAACCGCCGCGCCGCATCCCGCGCGATCAGCCCCGGCGCATCTCGTCAATGCCGGCAGCGTGTCACTGTTGCTGGATTGCGGCGCCGGCACGGCGCATCGCATGGCGGCGCTGGGTGTGGACTGGTCGCACATCACGCACGTCGCGCTCACGCACTTCCACCCGGATCACGTGTCCGACGTGGTGATGCTGGTCATGGGCTGGCGCTGGGGCCAGCTCCCACCACGCTCCGATCCCGTGACGCTGTACGGACCCGTGGGAACGGGCGCGCTGATGGAGAGTCTGGCATCGATCTATGGCGCGTGGTTGCTGGCCCCGGGATTCCCGCTCACCATCCGCGAATTGGCACCCGATGAGGTGGTTCGATTAGCGGACGGTGTCGAACTGACAGCATTCCCGGTACCGCACACCGCGGAGAGCGTGGCATATTCCGTAGTTCGGGATGGCACGCGGCTCGTCTACACCGGCGACACGGGATACGACGAGGGATTGGCCGACTGGGCCGCAGACTGCGACCTGTTGTTGGCCGAATGTTCGTTGCCCGACGGCATGGCCATTCGTGAGCATCTCACGCCTCGGCAGGCCGGTGCCATCGCGGCACGCGCGCGCGCCAGGCGTCTCGTGCTGACGCATTTTTATTCACCGGTCGAGACCGTTGATATCGTCGCCGAAGTGGCGGAACTGTATGCCGGCCCGGTGGTCCTCGCGACCGACGGCTGGTTCATCGATTTCTGAGGACGTGCCATGCTGGTCGTGATGCAGCCGAATGCGAGCGCCGCCGACATCGAACGTGTATGCGACGAGATCGTGCGACAGGGATTCAAGCCGCTCCCCATGCCCGGTGCCACGCGCACGGCCATCGGTCTCCTTGGCGACGACTCCAAGATCGACTGGGGGTACATCGAAGGGTTGCCCTCGGTCGCCAGCGTCCTGATTGTCCAGAAGCCCTATCGGCAGGCGGCGCGGGAATGGAAGAACGAAGACACCATAGTGGAAATCGCGCCGGGCGTGCGCGTTGGAGGCAACGAGGTCGTAGTGATTGCCGGTCCGT
>JBEBIR010000420.1:0-3885 GCA_040080315.1 Gemmatimonas sp. | reverse complement strand
CGCGCTCCACTGCATGCATCGCCGTCACCAGTCCGCAGCCACCGGCGATGAACTGCGCGGGATCGACCGATGCGGGGATCCGTAGCAGCTTCACACCGGTCTTCATCCAGATGTGATCGGCCCACCCGCCCAAGGGTCCATCGGCCACACCGTACGTGATGCCATACACCTTTCGGTGAGGACAGCGCGTTGTCTGCTTGGTCACCAGGCACTCGTAGCACGACCCGCACGTTTCGTGCACGTCGAGGAACGTCACCAGGTCCCCTTCCTGAAACGGGACACCCTCAATGTCGGTCATCGTGCCGCGGATCTCGGCCAGATGACCGACCGAGACGTGTCCGGGCACGATGGGGTATGGCACTCCCGACAGTCGTCCGTGATGCAGGTGCACATCGGTGCCGCACACTTCCGAGTATTGCGTGCGCAGCATCGCACTCCCCGGGGTCAGTGTCGGCCACGGCAGCTCGCGCAGTTCGATGGGCTGGTGTGGTGCCGTCATCACGGCGGCGCGGACGACCTTGCTCATGTGGACACCCGTTCGGTGGTGGTGAACATGATCGTCAGGACGCCGGCTTTGTGGTCGATTCCGCTGTGTCTTGGCATGTGGCGATTCTGGAGTCCGGACTGACAGAGCACAAGGCGGCCTCGTCCGTAACCTCGGAATTCCCGTTGCGCTGGTACTGCAACTATCTTGCTTACAATCGCGTCTTATTTGTGTAACGACCGTCCCACACCTCTTGAATCACCTGAGCGGAGATCCCGCCGTGCATTCACCACGACGACCGATGCACTCGTCGCTGTCCATTGTGATGCTTGCCACCATTCCCGTGGTGTTGGCGGCCATCACGGTCTGGATGGTTCGAGACGCGCTGGCGCATGACGGCGCGAGATCGACAACGGCGCCGTCGGCACCGTCGACACTCAGCCGCTGACGCACGCACCGCTCGCCTTGGTTTCGGCGGGCGTTTTCAATTGCGTCAGTTTCGCCGGTATCGCAACGGCACGTCTTGCCCTATTCGGGAGAAAGACGCATCGTCGTCCCGTGGTTCACCCTTTCCGAGGACGTTCAATGCGCCGCACCCTCGTCTCTCTCGCGGTCATTCTCTCCGCGACGTTTGTCGGCACCAGCGTACTGCATGCGCAGCGGAGCGGATCGGCACGACCCCTTCGGGTTGTGGTGAGTGGTGGGATGACCCTTCCGCAGGGCAAATTGAAAAACTTCCACGACACCGGTCTGCATGCGGACGCGTCACTCCTGCTCACGTTTGCCGGTTTGCCGTTGACGCTTCGACCAGAGCTTACCCTGACGCGGCTAAAGCAGAAGATCGCCTCCCCGGTTAGCCTGCTCCAGTCTGGCAGCTACAGCGGAACGGATTCCACCGCGAACACACAGTTCCTCGGCGCCCTCGGGAATATCGAGGTGCCCATCGCCGCCGGACTGTACGTGCTGGGCGGTGTCGGTGTCCTCAACATGGACGCGGCGAATAGCAGCGAGACGAAGATGACGATGAATGCCGGCGCCGGCTTTCGATTCCGCATGGGTCGTTCGGAAGGATTCGTCGAGGCGCGTCTTGGAACCGCGAGCTACGACGCCGGCACCTTCGGCTTCGCCAAGGCCCAGTTCATTCCGATCTCCTTCGGTCTGGCTTTCTAACCGCCGATGGGAACGTCCATGAACACACGCCTTGGACCGCGACGGCTCGCGCTCGCTGCCGCCGCGCTGCTGGCTGGATGCACGGCGAAGGGGGAGACACCTCCGGACGACGGCGCGGAATCCGTAAAGGTCGCAGTTTTCAGCGACGCCGTTCGCAACCCGGAGCTCGGACCGAATGATGTCCGCATCGTCAGCACAGACAACGTGCTCGTGCTATCGCTGATTGGCGACACGGTGCGCATGCAATTGTCGGACAGCCTGCGCAACTCTGTCGGCTCCGAGATCACGAAAGATGCGGGCGCGAAGGGAGAGAGCGGTGGCATTGGCGGACTGATTGCCAAGTCTGTCGCGCAAGTCGTTACAGGCGCGATGGGCTTCATTGTTCGCGTGCCGGCGTCCGAGGTGGAGAACCTGCGATTCGAGAATGGCCACATTCGGTTCGAGACCAAGAACAGCGAACGCAACGTGAAGATCAACGGCGACTCGAACCGCAATGCCGTGTTTGCCGAGGAAGACGCGCGGCGGTTCATCGATGCCGTGAACAAGCGCGCGCAGCGGAAGATCGCGATGTAACGATTGGCTCGCGACGGATCAGTCAACCAGCGGTAGTGCACGCGTGCGTTTGGTGAACAGCAGGGTCTTCTTCAACCCTTTCACGTCGACTTGCACGATGTTGACCTGATCATCATGTCGCTCGGTCAGCAGTCGATTCTCCATCTGCACGCCGCGCACATTCGTGGCGTCGAATCGCAGACACACCTGATACAGCTCGCCCGTGCGTTGCACACCGCACAATTGCATCGACTGCGGCGCACCACGGGCATCGCGCAGTTCGACGCGCGACGCCACGTAGCGCGACACGTCCGCCTCGCTGACGGCCCAATCCGGCGGTGGCGCCTTGCCAACAAACGTCGCGACTGACGCCGAGAAGTCGTCGGCGAACGTGCGGATGGACACGGTCACCTGGCCATTCCGCCACGAGATCGCCGTCATCGTCGTGTGAATGGGGTGCGCGACGGCCGATGAGATCGCAACGCACGAGCCGAGCACCAGCGCCGAGAGTCTGCGTCTGTGGCTCATCGTGGCAACCGCTCCCACGCCCAGCCGCTGGCCACCAGCACGACAGCAGCCGACACCAACACCAGCCGCGTGCGGAACGCAGCGCCGGCGCGGGCGCGAGCAGGTGGAATGAGGGCGTGTAGCACTGCATCGACCATCAGGAAGACGACCGCCGCAAGGACGAGCACGACGATCTGCCCCGCTTCGATGCCGACATTGAAGCCGAAGAGCGGCATCGCGAGGCGTTCGACAAACAGGCTCTTGAGATAGCCGGCGAATCCGGCGCCATGCACGAGCCCGAACAGCCCCGCGAAGATCGGTCGATGACGCGCATAGCGTCCGCTCGTTGCCTGCTCACGCAACACCAGATTCTCGACGCCGGTCGCGACGATGGTCACGGGAATCAGGAACTCCACTATCCGTGGAGGCAGCACGAGGACATCGGTCACGGCCAGTGCCAGCGTGAGCGAGTGACCCACCGTGAACGCGCTGATCACCCACAGCGCGGCACGCCAGTCCCGTCCACGATAGATCGCCGCCAGCACCAGCAGGAACAGGCCATGGTCCGCCGCGTCCCAGGCCACAATGTGCGCAAATCCCAGTTGAACGAAGGCCCACCACTCGGACATATGCTTCTACCTTGCGGCGACGCGGGGTGACGCTTTCGTTGCCGCGATCGCCGCCGCGATGGCGTCCGCGTGCCGCAGCAACAGCGGGTCTGGCGTATTGAAGCGCAGTGCGCGTTGCATCAGCACCGCCGCCTCGGCATGTCGGCCGGTCTTGTGCAACGCCCACGCGGCGAGATCGTATCCGTACACGTCACGCCGTTCACGCAGCTCCGCCGTGGCGCGAGCCAGCACGGTATCGGCCTGCAAGCCATGGTCCAGCAGGTAAAAACTCCAAGCTCGATGGAAGTCGCCCGGTTGCGATGCGACGGCGACTTCAAGAGTGCTGAAGTACTCGTTCGCGCGCTCGCGATCGCCGATGGCGGCGTAGGCGTCACCAACCAGACCAAGTGTCGCCGGATCGAGTTGAAGGCCGATGGCCTGTTCACCCCACACAATGGCTTCGCGCGGATCACCCTGCACGCTGGCCAGTCGCGCCATCGCGGACAGCAACCGCGGGTCACCGGGTTCGATACGAAGCCCCTCGCGATACGCCTGCTTCGCGCG
>JBEBIR010000419.1:0-3890 GCA_040080315.1 Gemmatimonas sp. | reverse complement strand
GAGCAGTTCCCGTACAGCGCCTTCATGGTGACCGTATCGCCCAGCGACAACGGCGCGCGCGCAGCGGTCACGCGCGAACCTCCGGCCCGCATCGATTGCGCCTTGGCCAACGCGCGCCACGTAGGCGCTGGCGAGCCGTACCGGGCGCTGATGGCCCGCTGCGCGTCGAGGTAGTCGTCATGTTGTGCGTCCGCCTGCTCTTCACGCGCCAGTCTCGCCATGTCGGCCGTTGCGCGCGCGCGGGCTGCGTATGCCAGCGCGACATTCGACGACGCCGACACGCGCGGCGTGGCGGATTGCCCGGCCAGCGCACCGGCCCCGACACCGCGCAGTTCGAATCCCGACGTGGCCGCCGCCGTCACACTGGTGTTGATCACGGCCACCACGTACTTGGCGTTCGAGTTTCCAGAGGGCGCGACCAGTTCCGTGCAACGCACTTGGTCGACATCGAGGATATTGGCCGACTCGCCCTTCGCGAGTGCGACGCGCGTGGCCGTTCGAAACGGCGCGGTCAACTGTCCGCTTGCCGCGGCCACGGTGACTTGCACCGGTTGCGGCGCCGTGGCCACGCAGCCATAGCTGTTGGGTAGTGTCGCCTCGATGCGCGACGCGGAGACCTTGGTGATCGTGGCCCTGACGCCGGCAACTCTGAGATCGACGGCATCGCGCGCGAGCGCAAAACCAGTCCCTTCGATCACGACCGAGGCACCGGGCACCAGCGTATCCGGTGACACGCGCGTCACCACCGGCGTCGCCGGATCGATCAGCACCGTCAATCGCGACGAGGCCGTGTCCGCGGTGGCCCGGATGAACGCCGTGCCACGATTGGCCGCGATGAACAGCCCACCGGCGGCGATCAGTGCATCGCTCCCGCCCTCAAGCGTCAGTGCCGTTGGTGTCGCCACGGCATTGCCATACTTGTCGACGACTGTCGTGGAGAAATGCACCGTGTCACCCAGCAGCGTGACACGAACCAGATCAGGCGAGAGGCGGACCACCGCAGCACGGTCGGCGACCGCGTTCGCGCCAAAAATCACCGGAGACAGTCCTGAGACATTCGCGGTAAGGCTCTGCAGACCCGCTACGGTGCCCAACGTCCAGCGCACGGAGGCGACACCATTGGCGTCGGTAATAGTCTCCGTGGCGCTCACCTTGCCGTCACCACTGGCCGCCCACAACACCTTGGTTCCAGCGAGCGGTCGACTATCCGAACCCGTAACGGCGAGCCGCACCGGAGCATCCAATGTGGTGCCAACGACTGCCGTTCCAGCGACCTGTCCGACAGGCGTCGACGTACCTGGCGACACCGGTGCAATTGGGTCAGAACCGCTGCATGCCTGCAACAGGGCCAAGCCGCATGCCATCACGCCAACGGCACACGTCGCACGGCCAAATCGGCGCACGACGCTGTAACTGTTGGAGCTGAAAGCGATACGGGGCATAGAGACCTGCGTCACGGTGGTGGATGAATCCTGCACACATCTATGAACGACGCAAGGGGCGTGCCGAGCTCAGCCATATACCAGCGCCGCAGGCACAGCCGTTGGGGTTACCTTCGAAGGGATCCAATCCCATTGCCCTCTCAGGTTCTTCAACCGTCCGTCCGATGACCAGCAGCGTTGAGAATTCACGACCGCCGCTCACAGTTCTGTCCGAAGAGGAGGAGCTCTTTCGCGCGGCCGTACTGGAGTTGGCCGAATCGGAAGTCCGTCCACGTGTGCGCGACATGGAGAATGCCGGGAAGCTCGATCCCGCCGTCACCGCGAAATTCGTCGAACTGGGGTTGATGGGAATCGAAGTGCCCGAACAATTCGGCGGTGCCGACGGCACATTGATGATGGTGACATTGGCGGTCGAGGCGCTCAGCACCATCGACGCGGCCGCCGCCATTCAGGTTGATGTGCAGAACACGCTCGTCAACTACCCGATCAACCGGTACGGGAACGCCGAGCAACACGCGCGGTTTCTGTCGCGGCTGACCAGTGGCACGATCGGCGCGTACGCGTTGTCCGAGCCCGGCAGCGGTTCGGATGCGTTCGCACTGTCAACGCGCGCCGACCGGGTGGACGGTGGCTGGTCGCTGACGGGATCGAAAGCATGGATTACGAACGGCGCTGAGGCCGACATTTTTGTGGTCTTCGCCAACACGAAACCGGAAGCGGGATACAAGGGCATCACCGCGTTCGTCGTCGAGCGCGACCTCGCGGGCTTTTCCGTGGGCCGCAAAGAGGAGAAGCTGGGTATCCGCGCGTCGAGTACCACCGCGCTGCACTTCGACAATTGCATGGTGCCCGACGCGAACGTGCTTGGCGAGGCGGGCACGGGCTACAAGATCGCCATCGAGACGCTCAACGAAGGACGCATCGGCATCGGCGCGCAGATGATCGGCGTCGCGCAGGGCGCGCTCGACGCCACTGTCGCCCATCTGAAGGAGCGCAAGCAGTTCGGCAAGTCACTGGCCGAGTTTCAGGGCATTCAGTTCCAGGTGGCGCAAGCGGCCACGGAGTTGGAGGCCGCCCGTCTGATGGTGTACAACGCGGCGCGTCTCAAGGACGCCGGTCATGATATTGCGCGCCAGGGCGCCATGGCCAAACTGTTCGCGTCGCAGATGTGCGAACGAGTGACCTCGCTGTGTGTGGAGCTGTTCGGCGGCTATGGCTACACGCGTGATTACCCAGTGGAAAAGTTCTATCGTGACGCGAAGATCGGCACGATTTACGAGGGCACCAGCAACATGCAGCTCCAGACCATCGCCAAGGCGGTGTTACGATAAGGCTGGTGACGCTGGGGGTTGCGATCGCATTGATTGTGATCGCAACGCTGTTGCCCACAAACGGCGTGACGGGGAGCACATCGCTGTGGTGCATGGTGTGCGGGCCGCGGTGGTTGGCGGATGTCATCAGCAACGTCGCGCTGTTTGTTCCGCTGGGCGTTGCGTTATCGCTGGTCGGCCTGCGCCTGCGGCGCGCGCTCGTCGTGAGTGCGAGCCTGTCGATCACCATTGAGCTCCTGCAATCGGTGGGCCTGCCGCCCGGTCGCAGTCCGGCGTTTGCCGACTGGGCCATGAATTGCCTTGGCGCGCTGCTGGGTGCGTTGCTGGTGACGCAACGCGCCGTGCTGGTCAACCCCGCTCCGCGCGCGGCGCGACGGTTGCTCGCTGGATGGACGATGGTCGCGCTCGCTGTCCTGCTTGCGAGCGACTGGGCACTCTCACCGGCTACCGCGAGTGTCGGCGCGACCAGTACGGTGACGCCCAGTCCGCTGCCGTTCACGCCGGGCTACGGGTGGTATGCGGCCCGATCCGACAGCGCGTCGGTGAACGGCGTTGCACTTCCCCATGCGGGGACCGGACCCATCATGGCGTTGGCCGAACGAACAGACACGGTCACGGCATCGGTGACCGTGTCCGGTCGCGATTCCCGTGATGGCGTCGTGCCCATTGTCTTCGTGCATGCCGCGCGTGACACGTTTGCCTATCTGCTCCTGGGACAGCGAGGCAACAGCGCGATAGTGGGCACGGCGCTCAATGCGACGCGCGTGGGCCTCGCGTCACCCGACCTGGCCTTGCCATCGGTGTTCGAACCCGAGGCGCGCGCGCGCGGCGCTCCGGTTCGATTGACGGCCATCGTGACGCATGACGCACTGTCACTCACCGCGCAGGAGGCTGGGCGTGACGCGCAAACGGCGACGTTGACGCTGTCACCGCTGCTGGGTTGGACCCTGGTGCAGTCGTCGGTGCGCGTCGGCTCAGCGTTCGCGCCGTTCATGACGGGGCTCTGGATGTTGGCCTGGGCGGCGCCGTGGGTATTCTGGGCGACTCGCGCGACAAAGAGGCGTGAGCGGTGAAAGCAGGTAGCGAGCGTGGGAGCGGTGAGCCGGTGAGGGTAGAC
>JBEBIR010000418.1:0-3896 GCA_040080315.1 Gemmatimonas sp. | reverse complement strand
TCGCGATTGTCGGCGCTCTCGGCGGACTCAATGGAAGGACGGCGCGCCGGAACGCCCGGATCGCAACGGGCGCGCCGATGGATCATCAAGGAACTCACGGCGATGGGTGCCAAGCCCGTCGGCGAATCGTTTGAGCAGGCGGTGAAGCTTCCGGCCCGCGCCGGGAGTGACACGAGCGGCGCCAACATCGTTGCGCGCATTCCCGGCAAGCAGCGTGCGGGTGCGGTGATCGTGATGAGCGCACACTACGATCATCTGGGGGTGCGCAACGGCGAGGTGTTCAACGGCGCCGACGATGACGCATCGGGATGCGTGGCCCTCCTCGCGATTGCGGAACGCTTGATCAAGGACCCGCCGCAGCATGATGTGATTCTGGCGTTTTTCGACAACGAGGAAGGGGGCATGCACGGCTCGCGCGCGTTCGTCGCGTCCGGACTGATTCCCCTCGACCGTATCGCGCTCAACATCAATCTGGATATGGTGGCGCGGCAAGATGGCAAGGCGTTGTGGGTATCGGGCACGTCGCACTACCCGGCGCTCAAGTCGATCGCCGATGCGGCTGCCATCTCGGCGTCCGTGGCCATCCGATTTGGTCATGACACGAAGAACCTCAAGCCGGGCGATGACTGGACGAATTCTTCGGATCATGCCGCGTTCCACGCGAAGCAGGTTCCGTTTCTGTATCTTGGCGTCGAGGATCATGCCGACTATCACAAGTCCGGTGACGACGCCGACAAAGTCGATCCGGTGTTCTTTCGCAGCACCGTCGATTTTGCGTATCGGTTGGTGCGCGAGGCGGATGCTCGCGTCGACGCCATGCCGACGCGACCGTCAGGTGGGGCGGACGTCCAATTCTGGAACTAGCGCATCACCATGACTGCTGGCCGGTGAGCGCGATACGGCGTTGTCGACTCGGGCTCGTGTTCGCGACGCTCGCCGTAGCGTTCACGTCGTCGACGCTGTCCGCGCAGGTGCTGACTGGCGACTTGCTCAGCAGCATCGACGGTCGTCCGATCGGCGCGTATCCGGTGCGATTGGTGCGTGTCGGTGTCGACGCCGAGATCGTTGTGGATAGCGCGGTGACGTCGGTGTCAGGCACATTTCGATTCGCACAGTTCGGATCAGGCGTCTATCGCATTGTGCTCGGCCTGCGCGCGTCGGAGTGGCGCGAGACGCGTGTGGACACCATAGGGCTCGGGGATGTGGTGTCCCGTGAACTGCGTCTCGATCCGGACCTGTTGACGATGGCGCTGGGTCTCGCGATTGACACGATTCCGGCTCGGCCGCGCGTCTTGCATGTCCCGCGCATTCCACCCGAGGTATCAACGTCCGGAATGGTCGGCGCGGCGCTCATGATCGTCACCATTCTTGCGGACGGTTCAATCGCGCGCGACCCCGCGCCTGTGATTCGAGCAACAGGCCCGCCGTTTGAGCGGTCGATTGCGGAACTTCTTCCACGACTGCGCTTCGAACCAGCGAGCGTGCAGGACAAGCCCGTGGTGTCTCGGCTCTGTCTGGCATTCGGGTTCTATCGACAACCCGACGCGAAACTCGCAATCCGTGCCCAGAACAGCTTGATCGAGCGGGCACCGGAGCGCGACCTCTGTATTCGGAATAGAATGAAATAGGGAGCGCTACTGGCGTCGCTTGAAGGCTTGCTTTCGTTCGGCAGTGTAGTGCCACCACGGCACAGAAGGGGCTCCCTCCATGAATCGCACCGCCGCAATGAACACATCGGCGACACACGGATCCTGTCGGCAGTGTGTCAACACACACAGCCGATCGTACAACCCGTACGGATCCTGTCCGACGAGCTGACTGGGCGCGGAAAAACCAAGCAACGCGAAATCCTGCGACATGGATGGACCGATGTTCGGGATGTCGGTGAATTCGCGTACCTCGCTCGCGTTGGCTGCCTTGCCGCGAGTCGATCGACGACGGGGCGTCGGGTTCCTCACGACGCGCCCTGGGACAGCACACGGGTTGGTGCCGAAAATCCCAGCACCATCCCGTCAGGTTCACGCTCGACCACGTCAGCGATGCGGACCGGCGCGCAGTGCGTCACGATCGGCCACGAGTCGGCCCGCGAGGAATTGTAAGACATCGAAAGCTCTCCGGTCATGGGACTGGCGCTGAGTCAGTGTCCAGTTTACCTGACCAAAGATCCGCGCTACCGCGCAAGTCCAAGGGCGTGTCGCCGCTGCACCGCCGAAAGAATACGTCGTGGACAGCCACATGCCCAACGTCGAAGGGCCGCCGCAATACGCGACGGCCCTTCTGTTTGCGAGTCCTGTCAGGGACTGTCCTAGCCGGCGCGAGACGATGCTCGAACCGGAACCCGAACTACCGGGTGGCGATCAGGAGATCGTTTGCCCAGGCCGAGCCGGCGTAGGTACGGGAATCGAACAAATGATCACCTCCTGAGAAAATGGTGGGACATCGGGCGGGAAACCGAGAGGTCCTGCGTGTCCTGCGACAACGGTCGTACCAAGCACTACGTTGTACTGCCGTATTCACCTGCGTCCTGCCGAGCGCGGCGCTCCTCCGCGAACACGGTCATGGTAGGGGCCGCTCGCGATGTCCGCAAGAGCCATGCTATCGTCCAATCTCTTACCGCCGAGAGAATTTGTCATGACAGTTTTCACCTCCCGTAGTACGTTGCGAGTCGCGGTGCTGGTCGCGCTTGGGGTCGCGCAGAGCCTGGTGGTGTCTGGCCGTTCGCTCGCGCAGCGAGGTGGGCGTGGAGGAGCCGATGCGCCAGCGGAGGCTCCGACGAGTGCGCCGCGGCTGCCGAAGGGTCCTCGCGCCATGATGCTCGCCGACTGGTATCGCGTGTCGCAAGTGAGCGCGCCGGCCATGTCGCCCGACGGCAAGCGCATTGCCATGACGGTCACGCGCGCGGTCGAGGCGGAGAATCGTCGCCACAGCGAGATATGGGTCGTGAATAGTGCAGGGGGTGATCCGCAACGATGGACATCACCCAGCACCGAGAGCTCCAATCCCCGGTGGTCGCCGGACGGCAAGTATCTGCTCTTTACGTCGCAGCGTCCTGGCGGTCGCGGAAACACCTGGGCCATCCGGCTGGATGAACCCGGCGGGGAGGCGATTCAAGTGGACGGCTACGCGGAGGGTTCGTTGCCGAGCAATAGCGCCTTCGCGATTACCGCAGGTCCGGCACGTCAGGATCCGCCGGCCCGCAACCCCGCCGATCCGTTTGCCCGCATGCAGCCAATGGCGAAGCCACCATTCGACGGTATCACGCGACCCGCCGAGCCGGCTCGGTTCGATGGACGTCACGTGGTAGATATGTCGTACAAGGCCAATGGAGCTGGCTTTGTGCCGGGGCGGGCGACTGCTCGCGCATGGCGCCCGCAGCAAGTATGGCGGCAGACCATGGGCGACACGGCGCGCAAGATGTTGAGCAACACCGCCTACTCGCATCGGCTGCCCACGGTGTCGCCAGATGGGCAGTGGATTGCGTTCGTAGCAGAATCAAATCTGCGCCCCGATTCGGTGGTCGAACTCGAGCGCGATTCGATCGCGAAGTTGCCGTATAATAAGGCGCGCGATGACGTCGATCGGAACGACGCCGACATCTATGTCATGGCGGCAAACGGCGGCACGCCACGAAAAGTGGCGGACTGGATGGGTGCCGAGTCGGATCTGTCCTGGTCGGCCGACAGCAAGCGCATCGCGTTCATCGGGCGCCCCGGACGTACGAAGTCGGCCCGAATCTATCTGGTCGATGCGGCGGGCGGGACACCGCGCAACATCATCGGGAACTGGCAGTATGAGCCATCGAGTATCGAGTGGCTTTCAAACGGTAGCCTGATGCTGACCGCGGACATTGGTGGTCGTTCGGCCATCCTCGAGGCTGATAGTGGTGGCAAGGCGGT